>NZ_JBFTMK010000086.1:0-11564 GCF_056396965.1 Pseudomonas sp. 05N434 | reverse complement strand
GTTGTAGGCCTGGTGATACGGCTTGGCGCCCTTGAAGCCCGGCAGCAGGGAGTGGTGAATGTTGATCGCCTTGCCGTCGAGTTTGCGGCACAGCTCTGGCGACAGAACCTGCATGTAGCGGGCAAGGATCACCAGCTCGGCGCCGGCCTCTTCGATCACCTGCCAGACCTGGCGCTCTTGCGATGGTTTGTCGTTGGGGTCCAGAGGAAAGTGGTAGTACGGAATCTGGTGCCAGTCGGCCAACGGCTTGAGGTCCGGGTGGTTGGAGACCACCGCGACCACGTCCATCGACAACTGGCCGATGCGCTGGCGGTAGAGCAAGTCGTTGAGGCAGTGATCGGCCTTGGAGACCATGATCACCACTTTCGGCCGGTAGTTCGGCGGGGTCAGCTCGAAGACCATCCCGAAGGCGGCACCACGCTCCGCCAGGCCTGCGCGGAAGGCTTGTTCGTCGAAAGCGTCGGGTTGCCGAAACTCCACTCGGATGAAGAAACGGCCTGAGAGCCGGTCATCAAAGGAGTGGTGCTCGGTGACGTAGCAGCCCTGCTCGAACAGAAAGCGGGTCACCGCATCCACGGTGCCGAGGACGCTTGGGCAGTCGGCGGTCAGAATCCATGTGTCTGGGGCGCGGCTCATAGTGCGGTGACTCCTGCTGCTACATCTGTGATCAGAGAGAACTCTGTGGCGAGGGAGCTTGCTCCCGCTGGGTTGCGAAGCGACCCCTATGTCAGCAACCGCATTCCTGCAGAAGGAACGCGGATTCAGGTTTTACGACTGCTGCGCAGCCGAGCGGGAGCAAGCTCCCTCGCCACAATTACGCCTGGACGCTAAGCCCGTATTCAGCCGACGCATCCTGCAACCACAACCACCAGTAATCCGAGAAGCTGCGGCGAATCAGCAGTTCCCAGGTGTCTTCGGCGGTATGGCGGATCATCAGTTGCGACTTGGCGAACACCGTGCCAACAGCCTTGCCCACCGGGAAGTTGTTGGGGTGCACGTCATAGCTGGTGGACTTCATCAGCACCTGACGCACGTTCGGGCCGCTGAGTTCGAGGATCTGCTGGCCACCGCTGACGTTGACGATCTGGATGTGCAGGTCGCCCAGCGCTTCACGGAGTTTTTTCTCGGTGGCGAATTCTTCACCGGTCGGCACGATCAGCAGCCATTCATCCGGCCCCATCCATTGCAGGCTGGTTTCGCCTTTGATGATCACGGTCAGCGCACCTGGCAACTCGATGCCAAGGGCCTTGTGCACACCAGCGGCGAACGCGGCGTCGTGGCCATCGCCACGGATGGTCAGGTGACCGAGGAGTTTTTTCTCACGCACGATCACGCCGGCGTTCTTGCGCCCCTTGCCCACCAGGCTGGCGAGGTCGGCATGATGCAGCGACGACTCGGCCTTGGCCCCGGTGGTTGGGCGTTGTTGGTAAACATTGGCTGCGGTCATAAAGCACCTGTCTTGAATTCTTTGTCGCCCCCCGCGCCTGGCGCGGGGGGTGATCGATTACACGTTCTGGCGATCGCCTTTCGGATCGAAGAACACCGAAGAAACGATTTCCGCCTCGATCACGCTGCCGTCGGCCAGCGGTGCGAACACCCGCTCACCCATGCGCTTCAAGCCGCCTTTCACCACGCCCATGGCAAACGAATAGCCCAGGGAGTTGTGCAAGTAACTGGAAGTCACGTGCCCCACCATGGTCATCGGAATCGCTTGCTTGGTGTTGAACACCAGTTGCGCACCTTCCGGCAGCCATTTGGTCGGATCGATCGGCTTCAGGCCAACCAGCTGTTTGCGCTGATCACGCACACAGTCTTCGCGGTTCATGCCACGCCAGCCGATCCACGAGAACGGTTTGGTGCGACCGACACACCAGCCCATGTTCAGGTCGTCCGGGGTCATCGAGCTGTCAGTATCCTGACCGACGATGATGAAGCCCTTCTCGGCCCGCAGTACGTGCATGGTTTCAGTGCCATATGGCGTCAGGTTGTACTTCTTGCCAGCATCAACAATTTTTTCCAGCACGCCCATCGCATAGTCGGCCTGCACGTTGACTTCGTACGACAGCTCACCGGTAAACGAAATCCGGAAAATCCGCGCCGGCACGCCACCGACCAGGGCTTCTTTCCAGGTCATGAACGGGAAGGCTTCGTTGCTCAGGTCGGCGTCGGTGACTTCGCTGAGCAGCTTGCGGCTGTTCGGCCCGGACAGGGTCATGGTTGCCCAGTGATCCGTCACGGAAGTGAAGTACACCTTCAGGTCTGGCCATTCGGTCTGGTGGTAGATTTCCAGCCATTGCAGCACGCGCGCAGCGCCGCCGGTGGTGGTGGTCATCACGAAATGGTTGTCGGCCAGGCATGCAGTCACGCCGTCGTCGAACACCATGCCGTCTTCTTTACACATCAGGCCGTAGCGCGCCTTGCCCACGTCGAGCTTGGTCCAGGCGTTGGTGTAGATGCGGTTGAGGAACTCGCGGGAGTCCGGGCCCTGGATGTCGATCTTGCCCAGGGTCGAAGCGTCCAGCAGGCCGACGCTGTCGCGCACGGCTTTGCATTCGCGTTTTACGGCGGCATGCAGGTCTTCACCGTTTTTCGGGAAGTACCAAGGACGTTTCCACTGACCGACGTCTTCGAACTCGGCGCCATTCTTAACGTGCCAGTGATGCAGCGCGGTGAAGCGAACCGGCTCGAAGATGTGCCCACAGTGACGACCGGCCACGGCGCCGAAAGTCACCGGCGTGTAGTTCGGACGGAACATGGTGGTGCCCATCTGCGGGATGGTCACGTTCAGCGAACGGGCGGCGATGGCCAGGCCGTTGACGTTGCCGAGCTTGCCCTGATCGGTGCCGAAGCCCAGTGCGGTGTAGCGCTTGACGTGCTCGACCGACTCGAAGCCTTCGCGGGTCGCCAGTTCGATGGCGGCTGCGGTGACGTCGTTCTGCAGGTCGACGAATTGCTTCGGCGCACGGGCAGTGGCTTTTTCGTGAGGCACCTGGAACAGCGCCAGCGTCGGCTCTTCGAGTCGGCTCAGGGCTTTGGGCAGTACGCCTTCGACCTTGCCGAAACCAGCTTCGCTGGCAGCGCGAGCACCGCCTTCAAAACCATCGGCCAACGAATCGCCGAGGCTGTAGACGCCGTTGATGCCACCGACGCACACGCGTTTCTGCGGTGCTTCGCCCGGTACGAAACCGAGGATGTCTTCACGCCAGATCGGCTTGCCACCCAGGTGCGAAGCCAGGTGAACCACCGGGCTGTAGCCGCCGGAGCTGGCGACCAGGTCGCAATCGAGCCATTCGCCCGGGCTGGTCACGGTGTGTGCTTTTACATCAATCGCTGCAACGCGAGCGGCGGTCACGTGCTTGCTGCCACGGGCCTCGATCACGGCGCTGCCGGTCAGGATGCGAATGCCYTTGGCCCGCGCTTCTTCCACCAGCGCACCGCGAGGGTTGCTGCGGGCGTCGGCGATGGCCACCACTTGCAGGCTGGCGTCGAGCCAGTCCAGGGCAACGCGGTAGGCGTGGTCGTTGTTGGTCGACAGCACCAGTTTCTTGCCCGGTGCCACACCGTAGCGACGCACGTAGGTCGACACAGCGCCGGCGAGCATGTTGCCCGGCACGTCGTTGTTACCGTAAACCAGTGGACGCTCGTGAGCGCCTGTCGCCAGCACCACGCGCTTGGCGCGAACCCGGTGGATGCGCTGACGCACCTGGCCGATCGGAGCGCGGTCGCCGAGGTGATCGGTGAGGCGCTCGTGAATGGTCAGGAAGTTATGGTCGTGGTAACCGTTGACCGTGGCGCGCGGCAACAGCAGCACGTCAGGGGTGTTTTTCAGCTCGGCGATGACGCTGGCAACCCACTCGGTAGCTGGTTTGCCATCGAGGCTTTCGCGGGAGTCGAGCAGGCTGCCGCCGAACTCTTCCTGCTCATCGGCCAGGATCACACGGGCGCCGCTGCGGGCAGCCGCCAGTGCAGCCGCCAGACCCGCAGGGCCAGCGCCGACGATCAGCACGTCGCAGTGCTGGTTCATGTAGTCGTAGGTGTCCGGATCGTTCTCGGTCGGCGAACGGCCAAGACCGGCTGCCTTACGAATGTACTTCTCGTAAGTCATCCAGAACGATTGCGGGTACATGAAGGTTTTGTAGTAGAAGCCCGGTGGCATCAGCTTGCCGCCGACCTTGCCGAGAATCCCCATCATGTCGTTGTTCACGCTTGGCCAGCCGTTGGTGCTGGTGGCGACCAGGCCTTGATACAACGCTTGTTGCGTGGCGCGTACGTTCGGGATCTGCGTGGCTTCGGTCGCACCGATCTGCAGCACGGCGTTCGGCTCTTCGGCACCGGCGGCGAAGATGCCGCGAGGACGCGAATACTTGAAGCTGCGGCCGACGATATCGACACCGTTGGCCAGCAAGGCTGCGGCCAGCGAGTCGCCTTCAAAGCCTTTGTAGACCTGGCCGTTGAAGGTGAAGCTCAGCACTTTGTTGCGGTCGATGCGTCCGCCGTTGGACAGGCGATTGATCTGGCTCATACCTTCTCTCCCAGAGCCGTGGCGGCCGCTTTCGGGCTGTCGGTCTTGTCGGTGAACTGCGGCTTGGTGCCGATCTTGTAGGTTTCGAGAATCTCGTAGGTCACGGTGTCACGGGTCACGTTGAAGTACTGACGGCAACCGGCGACGTGATCCCACAGTTCGTGGTGCAGACCGCGAGGGTTATCGCGGAAGAACATGTAGTCGCCCCACTCCTCGTCGGTGCAGCTGTTCGGATCCAGTGGACGCGGGATGTGCGCCTGGCCGGATGCATGGAATTCCTCTTCGGAGCGCAGTTCGCCACAGTGAGGACAGAAGATATGCAACATAGGGATTTCTCCTGTTAGTGGGCGACTGCTGCAGCGCCGTGTTCGTCGATCAACGCACCGCTGTGGAAGCGGTCGATGGAGAAAGGTGCAGCCAATGGGTGCATTTCACCCTTGGCCAGGCTTGCGGCAAACACGTTGCCCGAGCCAGGTGTAGCCTTGAAGCCACCAGTGCCCCAACCGCAGTTGAAGAACATGTTCGGTACCGGAGTCTTCGAGATGATCGGGCACGCATCCGGCGTGGTGTCGACGATGCCGCCCCACTGACGGTTCATGCGTACGCGCGACAGCACCGGGAACATCTCGACGATGGCCTGGATGGTGTGCTCGATCACCGGGTACGAACCACGCTGGCCGTAGCCGTTGTAGCCGTCGATACCGGCGCCGATCACCAGGTCGCCCTTGTCGGACTGGCTGATGTAACCGTGTACGGCGTTGGACATGATCACGCTGTCGATAATCGGCTTGATCGGCTCGGACACCAGCGCTTGCAGCGGGTGCGATTCGATCGGCAGGCGGAAACCGGCGAGTTTGGCCATGTGCCCGGAGTTACCGGCAGTCACCACGCCGACGCGCTTGGCGCCGATGAAGCCCTTGTTGGTTTCAACACCGATGCACACACCGTTTTCCTTACGGAAACCGATCACTTCGGTCTGCTGGATCAGGTCCACGCCCAAGGCGTCGGCGGCACGGGCAAAGCCCCACGCCACGGCATCGTGACGGGCCACGCCGCCGCGACGCTGGACGGTAGCGCCCATCACCGGGTAGCGGGTGTTCTTGGAGCAGTCGAGGTACGGGATCTCGTCTGCCACTTGCTTGGCATCGAGCAGTTCGCCGTCCACGCCGTTGAGGCGGTTGGCGCTGACCCGACGCTCGGAATCACGAATGTCCTGCAGGGTGTGGCACAGGTTGTAGACGCCACGCTGGGAGAACATCACGTTGTAGTTCAGGTCCTGGGACAGGCCTTCCCACAATTTCATCGCGTGTTCGTACAGGTGTGCCGACTCGTCCCACAGGTAGTTGGAACGCACGATGGTGGTGTTGCGCGCGGTGTTACCGCCGCCCAGCCAGCCCTTCTCGACCACGGCCACGTTGGTGATGCCGTGTTCCTTGGCCAGGTAGTAGGCGGTCGCCAGACCATGCCCGCCACCGCCGACGATGACCACGTCGTAGACCTTTTTCGGGGTCGGCGTACGCCACATGCGCTGCCAGTTTTCATGGTGGCTGAGGGAGTGTTTGAAGAGGCCGAAGCCCGAATAGCGTTGCATAGTCATTTACTCCAAAACCGCGCTCAGCGATAAACCGGGAAGTCCGCGCACAGGGCTGCCACATGCTGCGCGACATTGGCCTCGACATCGGCGTCGCCGAGGTTGTCGAGGATGTCGCAGATCCAGCCAGCCAGTTCAACACACTGGGTAACCTTGAAGCCGCGAGTGGTCACCGCCGGGGTGCCGATACGCAGGCCGGAGGTCACGAACGGCGACTGTGGATCGTTCGGGACAGCGTTCTTGTTCACGGTGATGTGGGCGCGACCGAGTGCTGCGTCCGCCTCTTTACCGGTGAGGCCCTGACGGATCAGGCTGACCAGGAACAGGTGGTTATCGGTACCGCCGGACACTACATCGTAGCCGCGTTTGATAAATACGCCGGCCATTGCCTTGGCGTTGTCGATCACTTGTTGCTGGTAGGCCTTGAAGCCAGGCTCCAGTGCTTCCTTGAAGCACACTGCTTTACCGGCGATGACGTGCATCAACGGGCCGCCCTGGGCACCAGGGAATACCGCGGCGTTGAGCTTCTTCTCGATTTCTTCGTTAGCCTTGGCCAGGATCAGGCCACCACGTGGACCGCGCAGGGTCTTGTGGGTGGTGGTGGTCACCACGTCGGCGTATGGCAGCGGGTTCGGGTACAGGCCAGCGGCGACCAGACCGGCAACGTGAGCCATGTCGACGAACAGCAGGGCACCGACCTTGTCAGCGATCTGGCGGAAACGCGGGAAATCGAGGGTCTTGGAGTAGGCCGAGAAACCGGCGACGATCATCTTCGGCTTGCATTCGACGGCCAGACGCTCGACTTCGTCGTAGTCGATCAGGCCGGTTTTGGTGTCGATGCCGTACTGCACGGCGTTGTACAGCTTGCCCGACGACGACACTTTGGCACCGTGGGTCAGGTGACCGCCGTGGGCCAGGCTCATGCCCAGAATGGTGTCGCCGGCTTGCAGCAGGGCCAGGTAAACGGCGCTGTTGGCCGAAGAACCGGAGTGCGGCTGCACGTTGGCGTAATCGGCACCGAACAATTGCTTGGCGCGTTCGATGGCCAGGGCTTCAACTTTGTCGACGTGCTCGCAACCACCGTAGTAGCGCTTGCCCGGATAGCCTTCGGCGTATTTGTTGGTCAGGCCACTGCCTTGCGCTTCCATCACGCGCTTGCTGGTGTAGTTCTCTGACGCGATCAGCTCGATGTGATCTTCCTGGCGTTGCTCCTCGGCATTCATCGCCGCCAGCAGTGCATCGTCGTAACCCTGAATCTGGTCTTGCTTGCTGAACATCGCGTCTCTCCCAGCGGCGGCGGTGCGCCTTTCGTCTCGGTGAGGCACTGGCATTTCGGCAGTGCCCTTTGATAGCGATGGTATGACCGGCGCAGACAGGTCAAATGCCTATGGACGCCACGCAAAGGTGCGTTTACGACATGGGCCGAAATGGGTGAACGGGCGAACACCCCTGTGGCGAGGGAGCTTGCTCCCGCTCGACTGCGAAGCAGTCGTGAAACCGACAAATTCGATCTAACTGACGAACCACATGCGCCGGGTTTGGGTCTGCTGCGCAGCCCAGCGGGAGCAAGCCCCCTCGCCACAGGGGACGGGCGTCAGGCGATGAGTTGGCGCAAGGCCAAAAGTACGAGGAAATGCCCGGGATAAAGGGCGTAGGCCCAGCGGCGCATCGGCGGTGGCTGGATGCCTTGGGCATGTCGCAATAGCAGCAGGCCCGAGAATGGCGCAATCAGACAAACGACAATACCCAAAATCGCCGCACCGCTGCCGAACCAGGCAGCGGAGTACAGCACTTGCCATTGATTGGCCGCCAGGCACACCAGCCCCGGCAACAGGCCGAAATACCAGGGCCGCTGGATCACCAGCAACATCGCCAGTGGCAACAGCACGCCGAAAAAGCCGAACATCAATCGCTGCGGGAACAGTGCCGCCAGCACCAAGGCAACGACCGCCAACAGACGCGACTGAACTGGCCCGTGCTGCCAGCCACGGGCCACCAGCAACCCCATGACCAGCGTAGGCAATACATTCAAGGTGTCGTGATCAGGAATGTACATCCGATACGGAATTTCGCTCAGGGCACTAAACAGCAACAACCAACCGAGGTAGCGCCACTGGCCGTCGGTCGTCACTGTACGGACACGCGCCAGGYTCGCCGCCATCGCCAGACAGAACCACGGGAACGCCAATCTGCCCGGCACATACAGCAGATCGAGGGAATAACCGACATATCGCAGGTGATCGAGCACCATGCTCAACAGCGCCAGCCACTTGAGCAGATCCAGTGCACCGTCCCTCTGCGTCATGTGCATAATTGCCCGAGGCATTTGTATTTTTCTGACAGACTCATCCCGTGTGCTCCCCGGACGATCTTCGGTAAAGTGCACATCATCATTGACCAACGAAGCGCCACAAGCGCCTCGATCACGGAAGCCGGCCATGACCGACAAGAGCCAACAATTCGCCAGCGACAACTATTCCGGTATTTGCCCTGAAGCCTGGGCTGCCATGGAACAGGCCAACCACGGACACCAGCGCGCTTATGGCGACGATGAGTGGACCGCACGCGCCGCGGATCAATTCCGCAAACTGTTCGAAACCGACTGCGAAGTGTTCTTCGCCTTCAACGGCACCGCGGCCAACTCGTTGGCCCTGTCGTCGCTGTGCCAGAGTTACCACAGCGTGATCTGCTCGGAAACCGCCCACGTCGAAACCGACGAATGCGGCGCTCCGGAGTTTTTCTCCAACGGTTCCAAGCTGCTCATCGCCCGCACCGAAAACGGCAAGCTGACCCCGGAATCGATCCGCGAAATTGCCCTCAAGCGCCAGGATATCCACTACCCGAAACCGCGCGTCGTGACCCTGACCCAGGCCACTGAAGTCGGCAGCGTGTACACCCCGGAAGAAATCCGCGCCATCAGCGTCACCTGTAAAGAACTGGGCTTGAACCTGCACATGGACGGTGCCCGTTTCTCCAACGCCTGCGCTTATCTGGGCTGCTCGCCAGCCGACCTGACCTGGAAGGCCGGCGTCGACGTGCTGTGCTTTGGCGGTACGAAAAACGGCATGGCGGTGGGCGAAGCGATTCTGTTCTTCAACCACAAACTGGCCGAAGACTTCGACTACCGCTGCAAACAGGCCGGGCAACTGGCGTCGAAGATGCGCTTCCTCTCGGCCCCCTGGGTCGGGATTCTTGAAAACGACGCCTGGCTCAAATACGCCCGCCACGCCAACCACTGCGCGCAGTTGCTGGCCGAACTGGTGAGCGACATTCCTGGCGTCGAGCTGATGTTCCCGGTGCAGGCCAACGGTGTGTTCCTGCAACTCTCCGAGCCGGCCATCGCCGCACTGACCGCCAAGGGCTGGCGCTTCTACACCTTCATCGGCAACGGCGGCGCACGGTTCATGTGCTCGTGGGACACCGAAGAAGAACGCGTGCGGGAACTGGCGGCGGATATCCGGCACGTGATGACAGCCTGACTCCCTCCCCCTCACCACAGGCTCTGTGTTCCACCTCAGCTATTTGGTTGAAATGCGACTTTGTGGCGAGGGAGCTTGCTCCCGCTCGGCTGCGCAGCAGTCGTAAAACCAGCCAACGCGGTCCACCTGACAGACCGCATGCTCAGGCTTTGGGGCTGCTTCGCAACCCAACGGGAGCAAGCTCCCTCGCCACAGGTTCTGCGCTCGACCTCAGCTATTTGATTGGCAAGAGATCTTATGGCGAGGGGGCTTGCCCCCCCTTGCCACAGTCCCGCACGAGTTGGTCTACATTGACTGCGAGCCGTTTCGATCCGCTCGGATCACGCCAATCGGGAGCGTCCGCATGTCACTACAAGGCAAAACCCTGTTCATCACCGGCGCCAGTCGCGGGATTGGTCGTGAGATTGCGCTGCGGGCCGCGCGCGACGGGGCCAACATCGTGATTGCCGCGAAAAGCGCCGCCCCTCACCCCAAACTGCCTGGCACCATCTTCAGCGTGGCAGCGGAAGTCGAAGCCGCGGGTGGCAAGGCGCTGGCCCTGGAGGTGGATGTGCGCGATGAAACCATCGTGCGCCAGGCCCTGGCTGACGCCAATGAGCATTTCGGCGGCATCGACGCGCTGATCAACAATGCAGGAGCGATCAAGCTGACCGGCGTGCAGCACATCGAACTCAAGCGCTTCGACCTGATGCACCAGATCAACACCCGCGCCGTGCTGCTGTGCAGCCAGGCCGCCCTGCCCTATCTGAAAAAATCCAGCGGCCACATCCTCAACCTGTCACCGCCGTTGAACCTGGCCACCAAATGGTTCGCCCAATACAGCCCCTACACCGTCACCAAGTACGGCATGAGCATGCTCACCCTGGGCATGAGCGAGGAATTCGCCGCCTACGGTATCAGCGTCAACTCTCTATGGCCGCAGACCATGATCGCCACGGCCGCGATCGAGTTTCAGCTCGGATCGCGCGAATCTTTCAAACATGCCCGCACACCCGCGATCATGGCGGATGCCGCCCACGTCATTCTCGACAGCAGCGGTCGCAGCATTACCGGTCGGTTGCTGATCGATGAGGAGATTTTGCGCGAGCAAGGGGTGACGGATTTTGAAGGGTATCGGTATGCGCCTGATTCCACCGACAAACTGATGCCAGACCTGTTTGTCGACTGACTGAAGCGCGCCCTCTACGGGAGCTGCCGAAGGCTGCTCCTGTAGAGGTTATTCAGCGATCATCTCGACCGATCAATACTCGATCCGCACGTCACCCTTCGGCACGCTGCAGCAAGACAGGATGAACCCCTCGGCTTCGTCTTCCTCGGTAATCCCGCCGTTGTGTTCCATTGCCACTTCGCCGGCAAGCTTCATTACCTTGCAGGTACCGCAGATACCCATGCCGCAGGCCTTGGGGATCATCAGGCCCAGCTTGGCGGCAGCGGCGTGGACGGTTTCGCCCGGAGCCACGCGGATGCTCTTGCCGGAGGCGGTGAATTCCACCTGGTGCAGGTCGGCGGCGTCGATTGCAGGGGCGTCGGCCGCTTGTTCAGCGTGTTCCTCTGCATCGGCGATAGCCTCTGGCGGTGTGGCGCCGAAGGACTCTTCGTGGTAGCGCTTCATATTGAAGCCGGCGTTTTCCAGCAAACGCTTGACCGCATTCATGTAGGGCGTCGGGCCGCAGCAGAACACTTCCCGCTCAAGGAAGTCCGGGACCATCAGTTCGAGCATCTTGTGGTTGAGATAACCGCGGTATCCGGCCCACGGCTCACCGAAACCGTGTTTCTCGCAGATCAGGTGCAGGCTGAAGTTTTCGATCCGCGCCGCCATGTGCTCCAGCTCGCCGTCGGTGCCGTACAGCTTCTCGGTGACGATCAAGCGCGTACCGGGCGGCAAGGTCTCGAACTGGTTGCATGACACCCTGCATGAAGGTTACGAGCTGGCGGTGCACGGCCCGGTCGGGCTGTTCAACGCCATCGACTT
>NZ_JBFTMK010000085.1:0-13977 GCF_056396965.1 Pseudomonas sp. 05N434 | reverse complement strand
CCAGAATGTTGCGGTGTTCGGCGTGATAAGGAATTTTCGCCCGACGCGCCCATTGATAGGCCACATGCGGCCAGATGACGCCGTTGAACAGCATCACCACCCAGACCCAGGGCGCGGGGTCGAGTGGATACATCCCTGCACCGACACACAATAGTCCAAGGGCCAGACCCRGGATGCGCGACCCATAAAGCCTCCTGGCCAATGAAAGTCCCTTTCCTCCCTTTTTTTCCATAGAGGCCTCTGTACTACTGAACCGAGCCTGACATCACATGGGTGAAAGTGATTGAAGTCTATCAGGGGAACGGCGAATAGCCATCACCGGATGACGGTCTGACAGCTGGTAGCTCCAATAGTGTGGTATCGCGATGAGGCGAGTGCCCAATGTTTGTCTATACATGAAGTAAGGGATCGATAAACCACGATAAACAGGAGGCCGCTGCAGAGGCTCCGCCAACCACCTTCCGTCCTGATCACTGCAAAAGGAATAGCCTGATGCTTTTGTTGGTTGTCGCTATCGCCGTTTTCGCGGCCTGGAGCTGGTTGAGCTACCCGGCCATCGGTTACTGGCTCTATGACTTGAACATGGCGCTGGAGGCCCGGCTGTATCGGTTGCACAAGCTTATCGTGCCGATCACCGAAATGACCGTCTCGACCTGGCAAGGCGGCCCCTACGAAGCCTCCAGCAACATACTGATGCTGCACGGCTACAGCGCCGACAAGAATATCTGGCTGCGCTTCGCCCGGCATTTCGTCAACGACTACCGGGTGATCATCCCCGACCTCGCCGGCCATGGCGAAACCGGCTTCAAGGCCGGTGGTGGCTACGACATTCCGGTCCAGGCCAAACGATTGATCCAATTGCTCGATGTCTGCGGCGTCGAGAAGGTGCACGTGATCGGCAATTCCATGGGTGGCTACATCGCGGCATGGCTGGCGGTCAATTACCCCGAGCGTATCGTCTCGCTGGCGCTGCTCGATCCGGCTGGCGTCACTGCCCCGGAACCCAGCGACATGGATCGCCACCTGGCTCGCGGCCATAACCCGTTCCTGATTCATTCCCGTGAAGAGTTTCAGCATTTCTACGCCATGACCATGGCTTCGCCGCCATGGGTACCGGGGATCGTGCTGGACGCTGTCGCCCAGCGCTATGAACAGCAGCGCGACGAGCTGGAAGAAATCTTCAGGGACTTCCGGGCCAGCCCGCCGATGGAACCAAAACTGCCCGATATCAAATGCCCGGCGCTGCTGCTGTGGGGGCGCAAGGACCGCTTGATCGACGTCAGCAGCGTGCCCGTCTGGAGCAAGGGCATCGCCGATCTGCGGGTGGAAATCTGGGACGGTGTCGGCCACATGCCGATGGTTGAGCAGCCGACCAAAACCGCACGCTTGTACCGGGAGTTTTTGCGGGCGCATCACATGACCCCCACCGCCTCATAGCAGCTGCTACGGGTTGGCAGATAATTCGGGGGGATGCTCGGCGATTCATACGAGGCGCGATTGATGAACATTCTTTACGACGAACGCATCGACGGCGCCCTGCCCAATGTCGACAAGGCCGTGTTGCTCAAGGCCTTGCAACAGGAGGTGCCGGACCTGGACATCCTCTGGCGCGAGGAAGAACTCAAGCCCTACGAATGCGACGGTCTCTCGGCCTATCGCACCACGCCGATGCTGGTGGCCCTGCCCCGGCATCTTGAACAGGTGCAGGCACTGCTCAAGCTCTGCCATGCCCGGAACGTGCCGGTGGTGGCGCGCGGGGCCGGCACCGGGTTGTCCGGCGGTGCGCTGCCGCTGGACAAAGGCGTGTTGCTGGTGATGGTGCGATTCAACAACATCTTGCACATCGACCCCGCCACCCGCACCGCACGGGTCCAGCCAGGGGTGCGCAACCTGGCGATTTCCCAGGCAGCGGCGCCCTTCGGTTTGTATTACGCACCGGACCCGTCCTCGCAAATCGCTTGCTCAATCGGCGGCAATGTCGCGGAAAACGCCGGTGGCGTGCATTGCCTCAAGTACGGCCTGACTGTGCACAACCTGCTGAAACTCGAAATCCTGACCCTTGAAGGCGAACACCTGACCCTCGGCGCCGACTCGCTGGACGCTCCGGGGTTTGACCTGCTGGCGCTGTTTACCGGCTCCGAAGGCTTGCTGGGGATCATCACCGAAGTCACGGTCAAACTGCTGCCCAAGCCTCAGGTCGCCAAAGTCCTGCTGGCCAGTTTCGATTCCGTGGAAAAGGCCGGTCGCGCGGTGGCCGAAATCATCGCCGCCGGGATCATACCCGGTGGCCTGGAAATGATGGACAACCTGGCGATCCGCGCCGCCGAGGATTTCATCCACGCCGGTTACCCAGTGGATGCCGAAGCGATCCTGCTGTGCGAACTGGACGGCGTCGAAGCCGATGTCCATGACGATTGCGAGCGAGTCCGCGAGGTGTTGCAACAGGCCGGCGCCAGCGAGGTGCGCCAGGCCCGGGACGAGGCCGAGCGCGTGCGGTTCTGGGCCGGACGCAAAAACGCCTTCCCGGCCATCGGCCGCCTCTCGCCGGATTACTACTGCATGGACGGCACCATCCCCCGCCGCGAACTGCCCGGCGTACTCAAGGGCATCGCCAGCCTGGCGCAAGAATATGGCTTGCGGGTAGCCAACGTGTTCCACGCCGGCGACGGCAACATGCACCCGCTGATCCTGTTCGACGCCAACCAGCCCGGCGAACTGGAACGGGCCGAAGCCCTCGGCGGCAAGATCCTCGAACTGTGCGTGAAAGTCGGCGGCAGCATCACCGGTGAGCACGGCGTGGGCCGGGAGAAAATCAATCAGATGTGCGCGCAGTTCAACAGTGACGAGTTGACCTTGTTTCACGCGGTGAAAGCCGCGTTTGACCCGCAGGGGCTGCTCAACCCCGGCAAGAACATCCCGACCCTGCACCGCTGCGCGGAATTCGGCGCGATGCACATTCACGCAGGAAAACTGCCGTTCCCTGACCTGGAGCGTTTCTGATGGCAGATTTCGATGCCAGTGAAGCCCTGCTCGACCAGGTCAGGCAGGCGCTGGAAAACGCCACGCCGCTGCGCATTCAGGGAGGGAACACCAAGGCCTTTCTCGGCCGTGAAGTGGCCGGCGAAGTGCTCGATACCCGCGCCCACTGCGGCATCGTCAGCTATGACCCGACGGAACTGGTGATCAGCGTTCGCGCCGGCACACCGCTGAGCGAACTGTTTGCCGCGCTGGATGCCGCGGGGCAAATGTTGCCCTGCGAGCCGCYGTCGTTCGGCGAAGGCGCCACGGTCGGCGGGATGATCGCGGCGGGGCTGTCCGGGCCACGGCGCCCGTGGGCCGGCTCGGTGCGGGACTTTGTCCTCGGTACGCGGGTGATCAGCGGCCTGGGCACTCACCTGCGCTTTGGCGGCGAAGTGATGAAAAACGTCGCCGGTTATGACCTGTCGCGCCTGATGGTCGGCAGTTACGGCTGCCTCGGGGTGCTGACCGAAGTCTCGCTCAAGGTGCTGCCCAAACCCCGGCAATGCCTGAGCATCAGCCTGGACATCGACTGCGCCCGCGCCTTGGCCAATCTGGCGCAATGGGGCCAGCAACCGCTGCCCATCAGCGCCGCCAGCCACGACGGCCAGCGTTTGTACCTGCGCCTGGAAGGCGGCGAAGGCTCGGTCGCGGCGGCCCATCAACGGCTCGGTGGCGAGCCGCTGGACTCGGGCTATTGGTCCGACCTGAACGAACAACGACTAGACTTTTTCAATGAAGGCCTGCCGCTGTGGCGCTTGTCATTGCCCAATAACCTCGGGCCACTGGACTTGCCCGGCGAGYAGTTGATCGACTGGGGTGGCGCGCAACGCTGGTTGAAATCCGCAGCCGATAACATTCAATCACTGGCTCAGCAGCACGGCGGCCATGCCACCTGTTTCAGCCATGGCGTCACAGAAACGCCTTTCCAGCCCCTGGCCCCGGCGCTGCTGCGCTATCACCGGCAACTCAAGGCGCAACTGGACCCGCAAGGGCTGTTCAACCCTGGCCGGATGTACGCGGAGTTCTAGATGCAAACCAACCTTAGCGAGCAGTCCCGGAAACTGCCCCGCGCCGAAGAAGCGGACAAGATTCTGCGCACCTGCGTGCACTGCGGGTTTTGCAACGCCACCTGTCCGACCTATCAACTGCTCGGCGACGAACTRGACGGGCCACGCGGGCGCATCTACCTGATCAAGCAAGTGCTCGAAGGCGCCCCCGCCACGGCCCAGGCCCAATTGCACCTGGATCGCTGCCTGACCTGCCGCAACTGCGAAACCACCTGCCCGTCCGGGGTGGATTATCACAACCTGCTGGACATTGGCCGCGCCGTGATCGATCAAGCAGTGCCGCGCCCGGCCAGCCAACGGCTGTTGCGTCAGGGCCTGCGGGCATTGGCGCCAAACCCGAACCTGTTCAAGACCCTGCTGCAGATCGGCGCCACTTTCCGGCCGTTGCTACCACGGGGGGTTGAGGCRAAGTTACCCCACGACCTCCCTGCTCCGGGCGAACGCCCCGTCCCTCGGCATGCGCGCCAGGTGTTGATGCTCGAAGGCTGCGTACAACCCGGTCTGTCACCGAACACCAACGCCGCGACGGCGCGGGTGCTGGATCGGCTGGGAATTAGTGTGATTGCGGTGCCGGAAGCCGGCTGCTGCGGTGCGCTGGACTATCACCTCGACGCCCAAGCCGTGGGCCTGGACCGCGCCCGACGCAACATCGACGCTTGGTGGCCGTACCTGGAAAGCGGCGCCGAAGCCATCGTGCAAACCGCCAGCGGCTGCGGCGCATTCATCAAGGACTACGGGCATCTGCTGGAGCGCGACCCGGTTTATGCGGCCAAGGCACGGCGAGTCAGCGAAATGGCGCTGGACCTGGTGCAAGTGCTGGCCGATGAGCCGTTGGAGCGAGTTTGCGCCGCCACCGACCGACGGATCGCCTTTCACTGCCCCTGCACCTTGCAGCACGCACAGAAACTCGGCGGCGCGGTCGAGGCCGTGTTGACGCGGTTGGGCTTCAATCTCACAGCTGTACCCGACAGTCATTTGTGTTGCGGCTCGGCGGGCACCTATTCGATCACCCAACCGGAGTTGGCCCGGCAACTGCGCGACAACAAACTCAACGCCCTGGAAAGCGGCCACCCAGAAGTCATCGCCACCGCCAACATCGGCTGCCAGAGCCACCTCAACAGCGCCGGGCGTACCCCAGTCAGGCACTGGATCGAATTGGTGGACCAAGTGCTGCGTTGACCGAGCAGCCTGAGTGGCAAGAACAGTCCTTGGCAGAATGAAGTTCGTCAGAAACTTCGTTTGTCGGCGCCGCCGAAGGCTGCGATCTTTTCCGGCATCCGTTACGTCACTGCGCCAGGAATTTTTTTCATGAGCCACCCGAATTTCGTCAGCCCTGACCTGATCCGCCAACGCTTCTCCAAAGCGATGTCCGACATGTACCGCGAAGAAGTGCCGCTGTACGGCGCGCTGATGGAACTGGTGGAGCAGACCAACCGCCACGTGCTGGACAGCGACCCGCAAATCGCCCGACAGCTGCACAGCACCGGGGAAATCCAGCGGCTGGACCTGGAGCGCCACGGTGCAATCCGCGTCGGCACCGCCACTGAACTGGCAACCCTCGCCCGCCTGTTCGCGGTGATGGGCATGCAACCGGTGGGCTATTACGACCTGACCCCGGCCGGCGTGCCGGTGYATTCCACTGCATTTCGTGCCGTGCATGAGGCGGCGTTGCAGGTCAGCCCGTTCCGGGTGTTCACCTCGCTACTGCGCCTGGAACTGATCGAAGACACCGAACTGCGGGCCTTTGCCCAATCAGTGCTGGACCAGCGTTCAATCTTCACCCCGGCCGCGCTGACGCTCATCGAGCGCGCCGAAACCCAGGGCGGCCTGACCGAATACGAGGCGCAAGACTTCGTCGCACAAGCCCTGGAAACCTTCCGCTGGCACCACAGCGCCACCGTCACCGCCAAGCAGTACCAGCAACTCAGCGCCCAGCATCGACTGATCGCCGACGTGGTGGCCTTCAAAGGCCCACACATCAATCACCTGACACCACGCACCCTGGACATCGACATCGTCCAGGCACAAATGCCCGCCCATGGCATTACCCCCAAAGCGGTGATCGAAGGCCCACCCCGCCGCCAATGCCCGATTCTGCTGCGTCAAACCAGCTTCAAGGCGCTGGACGAGCCTGTCGCTTTTACCGATCAAGCCGAGATGTGTGGCAGCCACAGCGCCCGCTTCGGTGAAATCGAACAGCGCGGCGCGGCGCTCACACCTAAGGGCCGGGCGCTTTACGACCGTTTGCTCAACGCTGCCCGGGATGAGCTCAAGGAGTTTCCCAACGAAGCCAATGCCGCACGCTACAACGCGCTAATGACGCAGCACTTTGGCGAATTCCCTGACACCGTTGAGGATATGCGCCAACAGGAACTGGCGTACTTTCGCTACTTCGTGACCGAAAAAGGCCTGGCGGCGGATGGGCTGAAAGACGCGTCGCTGGAGGATTTGCTCCGCGACGGGTATGTACGGGTTGAACCGCTGGTGTACGAAGATTTCCTGCCGGTCAGTGCGGCGGGGATTTTTCAGTCGAACCTGGGGGACGCGGCGCAAACCCACTATGGCGTGCATTCGAACCAACAGGCGTTCGAAAAGGCGCTGGGACGGCCGACGATTGATGAGTTGGGCTTGTATGCCGAGACGCAGCGGCGATCGATCGAAGAGTGTTTTGCAGCATTGGGCTTGAAGGTTACCGATTAGGCGTTATGGCCGCGAAAAGATCGCAGCCCTGCGGCAGCTCCTGCAGGAATACGTATTTCATGCAGGAGGGGCCGCCTCGTCGTTCGTCGCGTCGTTGCAGGCACGGCACGTTTTCAACCTTTTAAGCCGCACCGCCCTTGGCCTGTTGCTCCAGGTGCAGTTGCAGCTCTGGATCGATCTTCAGCGCAGCGGCCAGTTCATCCAGATAATTGCGCTCGGCGTCCTGCTGATCGTCCACCAGCATCACGCTGGCCAGGTACATCTCGGCGGCCATGCCCGGGTCCTGAGCGGACTGCGCCACATCGGCGGCATCCAGCGGCCGGGCGACTTCGTCATCGAGCCATTGTTGCAGTTGCGGGTCGTCGGTATGGCGGCCGATTTCAGTGCTGATCATTTGTTTCTCGGCGTCGTCGATACGGCCGTCGGCCTTGGCGGCGGCGATCAAGGCGCGAAGGATGGCGTGGCTGTGGTCTTCGATTTCCGGACCGGACAACAGATCAACGGTACGCGGCGCCTGTTGGGGTGCCGAGGCCTGGCTGCGTTGCCATGCCTGATAGGCCTGGAAGGCCATCATCCCCAAAGAGGCCAACGCCGCATAGTTGGTGCCGCCCGAGCGCGATTGGCTTGAACCGCCCGAAGGGGAACCGCCGCCCAACAGACCACCGAGCAAACCTCCCAGACCTCCGCCGCCAGCACCTCCACTCGCGCTGCCACCCAACAGGCCACCGAGCAAGCCACCCAAGCCGCCTTGAGTCGACGCCGCACCACCACCTTGTTGCGACAACGAGCCCTGGCCGGCCCGCAGTAATTGCTCAAGCAAATCGCTGGTGTTCATGACGACGTCCTCATTGATGGGCAGAAACCAAGTCAGGCAACGATAGTCCTCGCCGGACATTCCGCCAACTCCGTCTGGCTGACGTCAAATGGTGCCCCTTCACACTCCTGACAGAAACTGACAGCGCCTCCTTTTATGCTGCGCCCACCTTCTAATGGAGCAACCCCATGATCACTCCCCGTTTCATTTTGCTTTTCGTGGACAACCCCGCCGTCAGTGCACGGTTTTATGAGTTTCTGCTGGAGCGCAAGCCCGTGGAAGAGTCGCCGACCTTCGCCCTGTTTGTCCTGGACGACGGCTATAAACTGGGGCTCTGGTCGCGGCATACCGCCGAACCTGCAACGACTGTAACGGGCGGCGGGACCGAGCTGGCGTTCCCGGTGGAGTCTGCCGAACAGGTCGATGCACTGTTTGCCAAGTGGAGCGCTCTCGGGCTGACCATGCTGCAAACACCGACCGAACTCGACTTCGGTCGCACCTTCGTCGCCCTTGACCCGGATAGCCATCGGCTGCGTGTGTTCTTTCCTCATTAAGCTGACAACACTGGCATACAACGCTCATGACGTACCCCGGATATTTCCGGGGTATTTTTTTGCGCGGCGTCTAAGATTCAAAGGTGGTGAACCTTATCCCCGAAAATCCGGTCGATACCTGCAACCCGATCCGGTTTGCCGACGCCCTCAATAGCAGGGTGATAACTGGCTTGCTTCATTTTCTGGAGAACGCCCCCGTGATATCCACCGTACACATCGCCAGGCTCAAAGCATGGGGCGCCCATGGTTTTACCGCCACCGGCGTGGTCACTGCTTTCCTCGCGACCCTCGCCCTGCTGGAGAACCAGCCCACCCATTGCCTGCTGTGGCTGGGCGTGGCGCTGATCGTCGACGGGCTGGACGGCGCGCTGGCACGCAAGGTCAATGTGCAATCGGTGCTGCCAAGTTTCGACGGCTCGATCCTCGACCTGGTGATCGACTACCTGACGTATGTGTTTATCCCGGCGCTGTTCATCTACCGTTACATCCCGTTGCCGGACTACACCCTGCTGCTGACCGTGTCGCTGATTCTGGTGTCGTCGCTGTTCTGCTTCTGCAACGTCAACATGAAGAGCAAGGACAACTACTTCCAGGGCTTCCCGGCCGCGTGGAATGTGGTTGCGTTGTGCCTGTACATCATCGGTCCGTCGCCGTGGATCACGTTGCTCACCGTGATCGGCCTGGCGCTGTTGACCGTGACTCGAATGAAATTCCTGCACCCGTTCCGCGTGCGCCGCTTCATGCCGATCAACATTGCCGTGACGGCCATCTGGTTGCTGTGCAGCTTGTCGCTGGTGCTCAACCATCCGGTCATCAATCCACTGGTGATGGGCCTGTGGCTGCTGATGTCGGCGTACTTCCTGGGGATCTGCATCTGGCGCACGGCGCTGGAGTGGTTCGACGGCTCGCGGCTCAAATAGGCACTGCACTCATGCCCATCCATATCGTGCGACTCGGTTCACCTCGCACCGCAAATGAAGGCCTGCGCCTGGGCACGGTACGCCGCCCGCCCCGTGGCGTACCGAAGGCCGAATTCGCCAGCCGTGATTTCTATGATGTGTGGCAACCGCTGCTGTCCCCCAGCCCCGAACTGGTGGCCGAAGCCAAAGCGGCAGAAGATGCCAAAGCCTGGGAGACCTTCAAGCGCAAGTTCAAGGCCGAGATGAACCATCCCGCGCCCAGTCAGCTGCTGGACCTGCTGGCCGCCCTCTCCCATCAAACCTCGCTGGCCGTGGGGTGTTATTGCGAAGACGAAGCGCACTGCCACCGTTCCGTATTGCGGGAGTTGCTGGAGGCACGGGGCGCAAAAATTATTTAGCCAAGATGCAAATTTGATCGCTCGCCCGAATGTTCACGGGCAAGCTGAATACACTTCATAGCCAGAATGGTCGTCGGGTCGATCAATGCCACTTGATGCCCCTTGATCATGAAGGCCTCGCTATGCTGCAGCACCAGCGGCAACTCCGTGCATCCCAGGATAAGCACATCGGCGCCCAGTTCACACAAGTGCTCGGCGGCGATCAGGAGTTGGTCCCTGCAAAGGCCCTCGGTGAACCCGGCCTTGATCCCGAGCGCCCCATAAATCGCATCCATGACCAGCGCCTGGTAATCCACCCCGGGGGCGACTATGTGCAACCCGACTCGCCGGGCGGCCTCGTGGTAGACCTGACTCTTGATCGTGCCCGACGTCGCCAGCAAACCGACTGTTTTCCCGGCGCCATACCGCTGAACGATGGCCTCTACCGTCTCGGCAAGCATGTTCACAATGGGTACGCGCAAGTGTGCCTGGATGCGCTCGACGAATGCGTGGGCGGTGTTGCACGGGATCGCAATCGCATTGGCTCCTGCACTTTCAAGCCGCTTGCAGGTGGCATACATCGCCATCGTCGGATCGGTTTCGTCATTCAGCAAATTGGCGGTGCGATCAGGAATCTGGGGGTTTTGTTCGACCACCATCTTGATGTGCTCCTGGTCACGGCCGGCCGGTGTATGCGCAACCACCTTGCCCATGAAATCGACCGTTGCCGCAGGCCCCACCCCGCCGACGATCCCAAGCTTGAAGGGTGGGCGATTCGACTGACCTTTCTGCTGGGTCGCGAAGACGGCATAAATCTCATTGATATCCAGCACCGTGATGCCCCGCCGCTGCAGGTCGCCGCTGACCAACGAGAGCTCGGTCATGCCCGGCAAGACCATCGTGGCCCCCTGCTCCTGAAGCGACAGGCAGGCCTGATACACACATTCCAGCGGTACACCGTCAAGGTAGCCATCCTTGATGCCGTTGACGCCATACATCGCTTCCATCAACCCCGATTGTTCGTCGGCACCTGGATAAACGAGTTTGAAGTCGGAGCCGAAGTAGCGTTCGAACAAACCGGCGTGACGAACATAGTCTGAGGCGAGAATGCCCAATACCGTGCCGGGTTCAACAACATGATCGATGTGCCTGCGCAATGCGGCCATCATGTCCAGAACCGGTATGCCTATCTCCTCCTGTATCTCTTCGCGGAAAGTGTGACTGGCAAAACACGGCAGTACGATCGCGCTGACCCCGCTGGCCTCGAAAGTCTGACAGACCTGGAAAACATAGAACTTTCTGGAGGTCATGCTCGCGCCCCGATCCAACGGCATCAGCACATCTTTGAACGGGTGTTGCTCGAACAGGAAGTGATAGCGGCCTTGATCCTCAAGCACCGCCCTGGACTTCACCAACTTATAGAAAAGATCGCCGCCGGCCAGTGAGCCAAGCCCGCCGACGATGCCCAGTTTGTGTACCAATGAAGACTCACGGGATGGCTTTGATTTCGTTTTCATGGTGATAGCGCTCAGACGGTGGCTACAGAGCGAACAGGCAGTGGGGACACCTCGGTTTGCGGCACGTCGTCCGGCTCTTCGAGAGGCTCGGATTTAGCGATCACGGCTGTTGCGATGCTGTTGCCCACCACATTGGTGGCCGTCCTGGCCATATCGAGGAACTGATCAATACCGATGATCAGCAAAATGCCAGCCTCTGGCAGATTGAACATGGGCAACGTCGCCGCCACGACCACCACCGAAGCCCGGGCAACACCCGCCATGCCCTTGCTGGTAATCATCAGCGTCAGCAAGATCAGCAGCTGCTGCGTAAAGCTCAAATCAATGTTGTAGGCCTGAGCGATGAACATAATGGCGAAGGCTTGATACATCATCGAGCCGTCGAGGTTGAATGAGTACCCCAGTGGCAGTACGAAGCTGGATACCCGCTTGGGTGCGCCGAACTTCTCCAGCGCTTCCATGGTTTTTGGATCCCCATAGAATCACAATGCCCAGGTAGAACTCGGCAATCAGTTTTCCATAATCGACCAGCAAGCCGAGACCTTGGGTGGTGATGGCCGAAGCGATGGCGGCAAAGACACCAACTGGCGCAAAGGCCATGACATAGTCAGTGATCTTGAACATCACCTTGCCCAGTTCTTCAATGCTGTCGGTGATCTTCGTATAGCCAGCGCGCTTGATGCCTGCCAGCGCAAAGCCGAAAAACAGAGAGAACACTACAATTTGCAGAATCTCATTGTTGGCCATGGCTTCTGCGATGCTTCGAGGGAACACGTGACTGATGAATACCTTGAGGCTGAAGTCACCCGTGCTGACAACGGCCGGCGCCGCTGCGCCTTGAGTCACCTGCAGATCCAGACCCGCGCCTGGCTGGAACACATTCACCAGCAACATGCCAATGAACAGCGAAATGATTGAGGCCGACACGAACCAGATCATCGCCCTCGCGCCGATCCGCCCTACGGATCGGGAATTACCCATGCTGGCAATACCACCGACCAGTGTGGCGAACACCAAAGGCGCGATGATCATCTTGATCAACCGCAGGAAAATGTCCGTCACCATCGAGAAGTAGGAGGCGATCTCCCTGGCGGCTTTCTCATCCGCTGCGAAATGATGGCAGGCCCAACCTGCAAGGACGCCCAAGGCGATAGCCATCGCAATCTGGCGGGGTAGTCTGTTTCTTTTCACGGTGCATTTCCTCAAGTGGTTTTGTAGGTCTTTTTACTTGGCAGGAGACAAGATTGAAGTGCCCCGATGTTCTGCGGCAGCGGGGTTGTGGCACCGATTCTAAGGACGCCATTCACGCCGGATGATGAGTAATCACCATAGGCTGATGCGTTTTTGGAATAGTTTGCGAAATTCCCTTAATGGCGCCATTGCACCGCAGTAAACTCTTCGCCAGAGACGCAATGAGGTGCCAGCATGCAAACCAAATGGTTGGACGATCTTCTGGCGATTGCCGAATGGAAGAACTTTTCCCGAGCGGCGGAAGTGCGTTGCGTCACGCAGTCCGCGTTGTCCCGGCGGATTCGTTCACTTGAAGAATGGGTGGGCGCCGAACTGGTGGATCGCGGCACTTATCCTGTCCAGCTGACTCAAGCGGGCCGCAGCTTCTGTGAAGAGGGGCGCGAGGCGCTGTCGGCGTTGCTGCAATTGCGCCTGGCCCTTCGCGAAGGCGAACGAATGCCGGGGCGCTCGATTCAGGTCACCGCCGGGCACAGTCTTTCAATGACCTTCCTGCCTAAATGGCTCACCCAGTTTCAACAGCAGAATGAGCCCTTCAATGCTCGCGTGGTGGCTGCGAACATCCACGATGCGGTGATTGCGCTGGAGGAAGGCAGCTGCGATTTGATGATCGTCTACCACCATCCCCTCGCCCCGATCCAGCTCGACCCCGAGAAGTTCGGCAGCTTGACCCTGGGGCATGATTCGTTCGTTCCACTGTGCGCGCCGGACAATAACGGCAAACCGTTGCATCGGCTGCCGGGGACGGCCGCCAAGCCAGTGCCGCACCTGGCCTATACCGCGACCACTTTTTTGGGTCGCGTGGCCGATATCGTCATCAAGAATGCACCGACTGCTTGCGTGCTTGATCGTTGCTTTGAGGCGGACATGGCCATGTTGCTGATGAGAATGGCGATCGAGGGCTACGGCGTTGCCTGGCTGCCCCTGAGCGCCGTGACCGATGAACTGGAGCGAGGGCAATTGGTGCTGGCCGGCGGCGATGAATGGAAGACCCGGCTGGAGATTCGTTCGTATTGTTCGATCGCCAATCAGAACCCGACGATGCGCGAGCTTTGGAAGACGCTTGAGACCGCATCGCGAGCAAACCCGCTCCCACATTAGAACCGGACGAGGGGTTGATCATGGTCAATAATGAAAGGATTGAGATGTATTGAACGACCACCGTCTGCTCGCTTACCCACGGGAGGTTTGTCATGTCTGGTGAATCACGCTTCATGCTGGTCGCTTCACCGCTGATGGAGCACAGCCCCGCCTTCGACCGGGCCGCGATGCTGGCCAAGGCCGAGGGGGCGGCCCTGCACATCGTGGCCTTCGACTATCTGGAAGGTCTGGCGACCGCCAGCCTGGTCAACGAAAAAGCCCTGGAACAGATGCGCTTGGGCTACGTCGAGCGTCACCGCCAGTGGCTTGAGGAACAGGCCCATCCCTTGCGCAAGATCGGTGTACACGTCACCACCGAGGTGGCCTGGGTCGAGCATCCGCTGGAGGAAATCCTGATTCACCTCAAAGAGCAGCCGATGGACGTGCTGATCAAGGCGCTGGAGCATCAATCGCGGCTGTCGCGACTGGTGTTTACGCCCCTCGACGTGCATTTGCTGCGCGAATGCCCGGTGCCGCTGCATTTCGTCAGCCATGCCACTCGCGCGTTGCCGCGCAAGATCGTCGCCGCGGTCGACCCGCTTCATCGCGACGATCACTACAAAAGCTTCAAMGACAGAATCCTTCACGAAGCATCGAAACTGGCGAGCGCCTGCAATGC
>NZ_JBFTMK010000084.1:0-13130 GCF_056396965.1 Pseudomonas sp. 05N434 | reverse complement strand
TGCATGCCCAGGTCCTGGCCCGCTTGCCGGAGCCAGGCAGCTGGCGTCGGCGTCTGGTGGACTGGGCGCTGGTGGCGCACCCCGGTGCGCTGCAACGGCATCTGGGGTACTGGCTGATCCGCCGGCCGTTGCGCGACATCCTCGGCTTTTCCCGCACCCGCGCGCCGTTAGTTGTGGGCGAGGCGCTGGCGCCACACACCCAGGCGTTTTTCCAGGCCTTGGCGATTGAAGTACGCACCTGGCCTGACCCGGCACAGTGGCACCGGCCCGCGCGCTGGCCAGCCCCGTTGGTCAACGGCTGGATCGAAGACAGCACGCAACCGGCCTGACAAGGACATGACTCATGGCACAGACACAGGCGACAAAGGTTGAACATCTGCTGGTGTTGGAAAATATTGGCTTGTCGTTCAAGGGCGTCAAGGCGGTGACCGACATCAGCTTTGCCGTGGCCGCCGGCGAGATTTGCGCCTTGATCGGCCCCAATGGCGCGGGTAAAAGCTCACTGCTGAATGTGATCAACGGCGTGTACCAGGCCCAGCAGGGGCGCATCCGCTTTGCCGGAGAAGGGCGCCGGCRCATGAGCCCGCATGATGCGGCGGTGCGCGGCATTGCCCGCACCTTTCAGAACATCGCCTTGTTCAAAGGCATGAGTGTGCTCGACAACGTGCTCACCGGACGCACCCTCAAGCGTCGCAGCAGCTGGATCGAGCAGGCTCTGCGCATCGGCCGCGCCGCTGGCGAGGACGACCGCCAACGTGAGGCCGCCGAGCGGATAATCGACTTTCTGCACATCCAGCCCTGGCGCGACACCCTTGTCGGCAAGCTGCCCTATGGCTTGCAGAAACGGGTGGAACTCGCCCGTGCCCTGGCCCCGAAGAAGTGCGACAAAACCCCGAGGTGATCGCCGCCTACCTCGGCATGCGCCACTAACCCCTTGGTCGATAGCGCCGCCAGCCACCTGGTGGCCAGGAACCCTTTGCCCGCAAAACAGGAAGGCTCATGGAATTTTTCTTAGAGGTGTTGATCGGTGGGCTGCTGGCCGGGGTGATGTACGCCCTGGTGGCCATCGGTTTTGTCCTGATCTACAAGGCCTCCGGCGTCTTCAACTTCGCCCAGGGGGCGATGGTGCTGTTTTCGGCGCTGACCTTTGTCAGCCTCTTGGAGCGCGGGGTGCCGTTCTGGCTGGCGTTTGTCATTAGCCTGGCGGCGATGGTGCTGCTGGCGTTGGCGGTGGAGCGGGTGGTATTGCGTCCGCTGGTCAACCGCTCGCCAATCACCTTGTTCATGGCCACCCTCGGCTTGTCCTACGTGATCGAAGGGGGCGCCCAGGCGCTGTGGGGCGCCCAGGTGCATGGCCTGGAACTGGGCATCAGTGACGAGCCACTGGAACTGGGCGGCATGCTGTTGTCGCAGTTCGACATTTTTGCCGCCGTGGCCGCCGCGCTGCTGGTGTTGGCGCTGTCGCTGCTGTTCAACAAGACCCGTATCGGTTTGTCGTTGCGTGCCGTGGCCGATGACCCGCTGGCGGCGTTGGCCGTGGGCATCCGCCTGCAACGGGTGTGGGTGCTGGTGTGGGCGGTGGCCGGGTTTGTCGGTCTGGTGGCCGGCCTGCTCTGGGGCGCGCGGCTGGGGGTGCAGTTTTCGCTGTCGCTGGTGGTACTCAAGGCATTGCCGGTGCTGATCATCGGCGGTTTTACCTCGATCAGTGGGGCGATTGTCGGCGGCTTGATCGTCGGCGCCTCGGAGAAGCTGGCCGAGGTGTACCTGGGCCCCGTCATCGGCGGCGGTATCGAGAACTGGTTTCCCTATGTGCTGGCGTTGCTGTTCCTGCTGGTGCGGCCGGCCGGGCTATTTGGTGATCGCGCGATCGAGCGGGTTTAAGGAGAGGCGTGATGTTTTATCAGGAATCTGGTCAGTTCAGTACTCGCTATGCCCAGGACCGCCGGGTGTTTCGCCTGCGGCAGGACCGTTACGGCTTGGTTGCCTTGCTGCTGTTGGCCTTTGTAGGTGTGCCGTATCTGGGTAACGACTATTGGTTCAGCGCCATTCTGATTCCGTTTCTGGTGCTATCACTGGCCGGGCTGGGGCTGAACCTGCTGACCGGCTATGCCGGGCAGTTGTCGCTGGGCTCGGCGGCCTTCATGGCTGTGGGCGCCTTTGCCACTTACAACGTTGAACTGCGGGTGCCGGGCTCGCCGTTATTGCTCAGCATGGCCCTGGGCGGGGGAGTGGCAGCGCTGGTGGCGGTGCTGTTCGGCCTGCCGAGCCTGCGGATCAAGGGCTTCTATCTGCTGGTGTCGACCCTGGCGGCACAGTTCTTTGTGACCTGGGCGCTGACCCGCTTCAGCTGGTTCTCCAATAACAGCGCCTCGGGGGTGATCAGTGCACCGCGCCTGGAGATACTCGGGGTGGATTTGAACTCACCGGTGGGCCGTTACCTGCTGACGTTGGGGGTGGTGGTGGCGTTGTTCTGGCTGGGCAAGAACCTGGTGCGCAGTGAACTGGGACGCAACTGGATGGCCGTGCGTGACATGGACACGGCCGCTGCAGTGATGGGCATTGCGTTGCTCAAGACCAAGCTGCTGGCGTTTGCCATCAGCGGCTTCTTTCTCGGGGTGGCCGGAGCGCTGTGGGCCTTCACTTACCTGGGCACTGTGGAGCCCCACGGTTTCGATCTGAATCGGTCCTTCCAGATCCTGTTCATCATCATTATCGGTGGCCTGGGCAGCATCCTCGGCAACTTCCTGGGCGCGGCGTTCATCGTGCTGTTTCCGGTGCTGCTGTCGAACCTGGTGGCCTTGTTGCCGGCCGGGCTGATCGATGCCGGGCAGATAGAAAACCTGCAGAAGATGGCATTTGGCGCCCTGATCATTGTGTTCCTGGTCAAGGAGCCGGAGGGTCTGGCGCGCCTCTGGCAGAAGTTCCGCGAGCGCGCTCGGTTGTGGCCCCTGCGCTTCTGAGCAAACCGGCGCAGGCATGGACTGCGCTTCGATCCTCCTGCGGCAAACGTGCGATTGAATCATTGATAAGGAAAATACCGATGTTGAAACGATCTCTAATCAGTAGCCTCGCCCTGGCCGTCAGCCTGAGCGTTGCCACATTGACTGCGCAGGCGGATAACGAACAGTACTTCCCGCTGCAGAGCTATCGGGTCGGTCCTTATGCCGCCGGTGGTACCGGGTTTTTTGGTGGTTTTATCGACTACCTCAAGTACGTCAATGCCAATGGCGGGGTCAACGGCGTCAAGCTGACCTGGAGCGAGTGCGAAACCGAATACGTGGTCGAGAAGGGCGTGGAGTGCTACGAGCGTCTGAAAAAAGGCCTCAATGGTGCGCCGGCTGCCGCCACTAACCCGCTGTCGGTGGGAATCGCCTATGCCACCCTGGAGCGCTCGACCGCGGACAAACTGCCGCTGATCACCATCAACCACGGCCGCACCGACTCCACTGACGGCAGCGTTTTCCCCTATGTCTTCCCGTTGCAGCTGAACCCGTATTCCGAAGTCTCGGCGATCATCAACTACATCGGCCAGCAGGCCGGGGGGCTGGACCAGCTCAAGGGCAAGAAGATAGTCACCCTGTATCATGGCTCGCCCTACGGCAAGGAAACCAATGAGGTGTTGCAGACCCTGGCCGACAAGTACGGGTTCAAGCTGACCCTGCTGGAAGTGCCCCATCCGGGTAACGAACAGCAGTCGCAATGGCTCAACATTCGCCGGGAAAAACCCGACTGGGTGATTCTGCGAGGCTGGGGCGTGATGAACCCGGTGGCGTTGAAAACCGCGCAGAAAGTCGGCTTCCCGGCGGATCACATCATCGGCAACATCTGGAGTAACTCCGAGGACGATGCCGCACCGGCCGGTGCCGCCGCCAAAGGCTTTATCGCGATCACCACGCACCCCACGGGCACCGATTTCCCGGTCCTGCAAGGCATCCAGCAGCAGGTGGTGGTCAGGGGCAATGGTGACCTGGCCGATCCGAAACGCTTCGGCACCGTGTATTACAACCTCGGTGTGGTGAACGGCATTCTCAATGTCGAAGCGGTGCGCATTGCCCAGGAGAAATTCGGCAAGCAACCGCTCACCGGCGAGCAGGTGCGCTGGGGCTTCGAGCACCTCAAACTGGACGATGCCCGCCTCAAGGAGCTGGGTGCACTGGGCTTGGTGCAACCATTGCAGCTGTCGTGCTCGGACCATGAAGGGGGCGGTGCCGTGCGCTTCCAGCAGTGGGATGGCAGCCAGTGGAAACTGATCAGTGACTGGGTACAGGCCGACCGTGCCTTGCTCCGGCCGATCATCGAAGCCTCGTCGCACCAGTACGCCAAGGAAAAAGGCATCACACCGCGCGATTGCAGCCAGGACAGCTGAGATGTGAATCGGGTCGGGGAGGCGTCCCCAATGCTTTTCCGTTAAGGCAATGTCTGCTCAATACACATCCCGTGGCGAGGGAGCAAGTCACTCGCCACACGTCACTTGTTTCAAGCTTTTATTAATTGAAGAGCATGGGGATAGGCGTATGAACCAAGTACCGATCTTGCGGATCGACGCGATTGAAGTCCTGTACGAACAGGCCATCCTCGCGGTGTGCGGGGTATCGCTGGCGGTACCGCAAGGGCAGATCGTGGTGTTGCTGGGGGCCAACGGTGCCGGCAAGAGCACCACCTTGAAGGCCGCCTCCAATCTGGTGCGCGCCGAGCGGGGCGAGGTAGTGCAGGGGCGGATCCTCTATCGAGGCGAGGATGTCACTCGTAGCACGCCCCATAGCCTGGTGGCCAGCGGCCTGGTGCAGGTACTGGAAGGCCGGCATTGCTTTGCCCAACTGACAGTGGAAGAAAACTTGCTGACGGGTGCCTTTGCGCGTCAGGTGTCCCGCGGGCAACTGAAGGCCGATCTTGAGCGTATCTACAGCCAGTTTCCGCGCCTCAAGCTGCGGCGCAAAAGCCTGGCCGGCTACACCTCCGGCGGTGAACAGCAGATGGTTGCGCTCGGGCGGGCGCTGATGGCCCGGCCGCAGCTGGTATTGCTGGACGAACCTTCGATGGGCCTGGCMCCGCAGATCGTCGAGGAGATCTTCGAGATCATCCAGCAGCTCAATCAGCGCGACGGCGTGAGCTTCCTGATTGCCGAGCAGAACATCAACCTGGCCCTGCGTTACGCCCAGTACGGCTACGTGCTGGAAAGCGGCCGGGTTGTCAGCGAAGGCACGACCGGGCAGTTGGCCGCGCGCAGTGATATTCAGGACTTCTACCTGGGGGGCGGGACAGCGGGTAAAGGAGCTGCTGCTTGACCGCCACCAGTCAGATCGACAGGTTGACCACTTTGACCGTCTGGGCGTCCTGTACCGGGCGGCGTTTGTTCACCACCAGTTCACCGACCTTGATCAGCATCGCGCGGGTGATGTTGCGACTCAGCCCCAGCAAGCTGGCGGTGTGCACCTGGTTGTAGTGGCAGAAGCGATAGGCCGCGCGCAACAGCGCTTCCTCGACCCGCTCGTGGAGGGCGCCGCTTTCTTCCTCGAACAGCTTCTTGAAGGCTTGCTGCAACAGGGCGTCGGCACTGTCGTCCTGGACGGTATTGCTGGCTTCCAGGCGTTCGATACGCAGGTTGGACAGGTGCAAGTCCTGGACGCGGATCAGATTGTTACGGCAGATCAGTAAGGTGTGGTGAATGACGTTTTCCAGCTCGCGAATATTGCCCGGCCATGAGTAATTCACCAGCTTCTGTTCGGCTTCGGTATCCAGCACCACTTCGCCATAGCCCAGCCGACGACTGTACTCGGCGATGAAGTGGCGGATCAGCGGCAGGATGTCGCCCGGTCGCTCGCGCAGCGGGCTGAGTTCCAGGCTGACCACGTTTAGCCGGTAATAGAGGTCTTCGCGAAAGTGCCCGGCGTTGATGGCTTTTTCCAGCTGCACGTTGGTCGCAGCCAGCACCCGTACATCGATTGGGATGCTTTTGCGTGAACCCAGGCGAACCACTTCACGCTCCTGCAGCACCCGCAGCAACTTGACCTGGATTGGCATCGGCAAGTCGCCGATTTCGTCGAGGAACAGCGTGCCGCCGTTGGCTTCCTCGAACCAGCCGGCTTTGGCGCTCAGGGCGCCGGTGAAGGCGCCTTTTTCGTGGCCGAACAGTTCGGCCTCCACCAAACTTTCGGAAAACGCGCCGCAGTTGACCGCGATAAACGGTTTGTTGCGACGAGCGCTGAGGTTGTGCAGGTGACGGGCCACCAGCTCCTTGCCGGTCCCGGTTTCGCCGATGATCAACACGCTGGCATCACTGGGCGCAACCTGTTGCAGGTGCGCCAGCAGCGCCTGTGATTTCGGGTCTTCGAAGACTTGCGCGGTGGCGCGTATCGAGGTGGCCAAGGCTGGTGAGGGCGGCAGCGTGAGTAGTTGCATGGTCGGGCCTATGAGTAAAAGGACGGAGTGGGCAGCGCCGTGTTGAGCGCCCAGTCACCCAGTTCATGGAGCTTGTAGTCCACGGGGTCGTGCAGGGTCTGGGTGCGCAGGTTGCGCCAGTGACGATCAAGGCGCAGCGCGGCATGGGTGGCGCGGGCGCCGGTCACTTCAAACAGGCTGCTGGTCAGGTCCAGGCCGGTGCGGGTGGCGGCGACCTTGGCGGTGGCAATGGCCAGGGCCAGTTGGCCACGTTCCTCGGCGGCGAGCTGGTGCTCCTTGCTCCAGGCTTGGTCGAGCAGGGCGTTGGCTCGTTCAGTGAGCAGGCGCACGCTTTCCAGCCCGACCCAGAATTCGCCGTAATGGCGCAGGACATAGGGGTCCTGATTGGCCTGGCTGACGTTGGCCTTGAACCAGGGGCGCGTTTCCTTGAGGGTGTAATCGCGGGCCTCTTCGAACGCGCCCTCGGCAATGCCGAGGAAGATATTGACGAAGGTCAGTTGGGCGATCAGCGGGCGCAGGCAGGCAAAGGGCGTGCTCAGCGGGCCGGGATCGAGCAGCAGCTCATTCTCTTCCACGCGCACCCGTTCGAAGGTGGCGCTGCCGCTGTCGGTCTGCCGTTGGCCGATGTTGTCCCAGTCGCCGTGCAAGGTGATGCCGGTGCGGTGGCTGGGAATGGCGGCGATCAACAGCTTGCCGCTGGTGGATTCATCCAGCGCCGAGGCAATCAGCATTTCCGAATCGGCGGAGCCGGAGCAGAAACTCTTGCGCCCGGAAAACTCGCGATAGCCGGCAAACTTTTTCGACAGGGTGCGGGTGTCCAGCGGGTTAAGGGCATTACCCCAGAACCAGTTGTTGCGCGCGGTCTGTTCGAACCAGGGCTGCCACTGTTCGGGCCGGGAAAACAGCCGCACCGTGGCCAGCATCAAGTGCTGGAAGCCGAACACGTGGGCGATCGAGCTGTCGATCCTGGCGAATTCGCGCACCACTTCCAGGGTGTCGCTCCAGCTGGCGCCAAGGCCACCGTATTGCTGGTCAATTTTCATCGCCAGCAGACCRCTACGGCGCAACTCGTCGCGCTCGGCTTTCGGCGTGCCGCCCAGATGGTCGCGTTCGGCGGCGGTTCGGGAAAACTCGGCGGCGAGCGTCCGAGCGATCTGCAGCGGGGTTTCAAGTTTGGACGTATGGATAGCGGTCACAGGCTGTTCCTCAGGCTGTTTTCCGCAGGTCGGCGGCATTGGCGGTGAACAGCGGTGCGGCCCGTTCGACTGCCAGGCGGATGCGTGTTTTCAGCGCTTCGCTGCTGATCTGGTAATTCGTGAAATCGGCCTCCGAGGCATACACGCCCAGGGGTAGGGTCACCGACTGGAAGAAGCTGAACAGCGGGCGCAACTGGTGATCGATTACCAGCGCATGCCGGTCGCTGCCACCGGTGGCGGCCAGCAACACCGGGGTATCGATCAATGCGTCCTGGCCAATCAGGTCGAACAGGTGCTTGAACTGGCCCGGGTAGGCACCACGGTAGACCGGTGCAGCCACCACCAGCAGATCCGCCGACTCAATCGCATTCAACTCGTACTCAACAGTTTCCGGCAGCTCCCGACGGGATATGGCGCTGCCCAGCGGGCGGACAATGTCACCCAGCTCGATGATGCGGCTTTCGATTGGCAGGTACTGGCTCAGCTCAGCAACGATGGCTTGGACCAGTACCAGGGTGCGCGACGGACGATAGGTTCCACCGGAAACGGCGACGACTTTAAGTGGAGTGCTCATGGGGTCTGTTCCTGTTCGAGTTGCGGGATGTGCAGCCATCAGAGCAAGAGTTGTTCCATGGTTAAAAGAGCTATGAAAAACAATAAGTTAGTCTGTTGCTTGGTCTCGACTGCTGTTGTCTGGGCAGCTAACTGTTGAGCGACTGTTGCGTGAGCAGCAATGGCGCTGCTGTTTGTCGGGCAACACTGTGGCATCCATGAATTGAATGTAAGTGATCTAAAAAACATCTAATAAATACTTTTTGGTTATTAGCTTAAGGCTTTGTCGGGCTGTCAGCGCCAGGCGAGCAGCTTTTGGCTGGCTTTAGCCGGCCGAAATCAGTGGGTAATGCCTCTCGAATCGGCCAAGTGTTGCTCAGACAATAGCGGTTCAACATCACTGTTGGGTGGGCAACAGTGGGTGGACCAAAGCGCATGGCATTCACCTTCCACCGTCGCCGCTCAGGTGGTTGTGCACGCTGCCTGCAGCCCGCAACGCAGGGTTTCAGGGCTTCTGGTATGGCTCTTGCTCAGGCACCTGACTCTCCAGCAACAGTGCTGATCAGGGCGCCACAGAGTGCTCGCTTCCTATATCTGCCGGCCGATGTGCCGTGCGCCTTGTGATCCAGCCCTGTATCACTCCCTGAGGCCCGTACCATGAATTTGGATATTTTCTGGTTTCTCCCCACCTCCGGTGACACCCGCTACCTGGGTAAGTCCGAGTCCGGCCGCCCGGCCACCAACCAGTACATGCGGCAGATTGCTGTGGCTGCGGAAAGCCTTGGCTACGACGGCCTGTTGATTCCCACCGGCAGCAGTTGTCTTGATCCCTGGGTCACCGCTGCCAGCCTGGTACCAGTGACCAGCCGGATTAAATTGTTGGTGGCCTTGCGCACGTCAATCAGCAGCCCGACCGTAACGGCACGCCAGGCTGCCAGCCTCGACCAGGCCCTGGGTGGGCGCCTGCTGCTCAACGTGGTCCCCGGTGGCGATGCGGCCGAGTTGGCCGCCGAGGGCGTGTACCTCAAGCACGATGAGCGCTATGAGGCCGCCGATGAGTTCCTCACCGTCTGGCGTCGGGTATTGCAGGGTGAAACGGTCGACTTCGAGGGCAAGCACATCCATGTGAAGCGGGCGCAGAATTTCTTCCCGCCGGTGCAGAAGCCCTATCCGCCGCTGTACTTCGGTGGCTCTTCGCCGGCCGCCCACGAGCTGGCCGCCAAACACGTGGACACCTACCTGACCTGGGGCGAGCCACCGGCCGCGGTGGCCGAGAAGATCGGCGATGTACGTGCCCGCGCCGCGAAGCAYGGCCGCACAGTGCGTTTTGGCGTACGTCTGCACGTGATCGTGCGTGAAACCAACGAGCAAGCCTGGGCCGCTGCCAACGAGCTGATTCAGTACCTGGACGACGAGACCATCGCCCAGGCCCAGGCCAACTACGCGACCATGGACTCCGAAGGCCAGCGCCGCATGGCTGCGCTGCACGGTGGCTGTCGCGATCAGCTGGAAGTCAGTCCCAACCTGTGGGCCGGTGTCGGCCTGGTGCGCGGCGGTGCCGGTACTGCCTTGGTCGGTGACCCTCAGACCGTCGCCGCCCGGCTGCAGGAATACGTCGACCTCGGCGTCGACAGCTTCGTGCTCTCAGGTTATCCGCACCTGGAAGAGGCCTACCGCTTCGCCGAACTGGTGTTCCCGTCGTTGCCCGGTAAACAGGCGGTGACCGTCAATGAGGTGCTCACGGGCGGAGCCTTCGATGTGCGAGCCAAGACCAAACAAGAGGAAACCGCGGTATGAAAGTGATCGACATGCGCTGCCGGCCGGCCTATCTGCACGATTTCTTTGGCGCCAACCCGGGCTCGGCGGGCTACGCCACCGCGCGCTGGCTGAATCGCCGCGTCGGAGCTCGCGGCAGCGACGAGCATTTTGCCCGCTCGCTGACGCCAGAGGGCTTTATTGCCGAAGTCCGAGAAGCCGGTTTGAGCCAGGCGGTGGTGGTGGGGCGACACACCCCTGGGCAACACCTGCCGAATGATTTCATCCACGAAATCACCCATCCCCATCAGGAGCTGCTGGGTATCGCCGGGGTTGACCCGACGCTTCAGGGTATCGATGGCGCTATTGCCGAAATCGACCGGGTGATTGATCAACTCGGTCTGGTCGGTATCGGCCTGGAGCCGGGTTTCGCCGCGCCGGCACGGCATCCGGATGACCCGCTGTACTTTCCCCTCTACGAACACTTGTCGCGCCGTGGCATTGCGCTGTTCCTGATGAGCGGACCGACCACGCCGGATCCGGCCTTCAACGACCCTGGCCGCCTGGCAGCGGTGGCACGAGCGTTTCCCGAACTGAAAATAGTCTGTTACCACGGCTACTGGCCGAACGTGGCGCAACTGCTGGGCGTAGCTTTTCGCTATGAAAACATCTTCGCCGTGCCAGACATGTACCTGTTCCTGCCGGGCAGCGAGGCCTTTGTCGCAGCAGCCAATGGCTTTCTGGGCGACCAACTGTTGTTTGGCTCGTCCTACCCGTTCCGGCCGATCCGCCAGTCGATCGAGGATTTTCAGGCGCTGGGGTTCAAGGATCAGGTGCTGGATAAGTTGCTTTATGGGAATGCGGCGCGGTTGTTAGGGTTGAGGAGGTAGCCTTGAATCGACGCCTGCCGTTTCGACGGACGCCCAATCGGGCTATAGAAGTCGGCGAGGTAATGGCGCGGGCCGCCCAGCAGCGCGTTGACGCCGACGGCAATTGGCTGTGTCAAACCGATGGAAAGATCCAGGACAAGGCGCCTTGAGCGATAAGCTGTTGGCGAGCCTCCCATTGGCGCAACAGCCTGTCGCGGCAGGCCAGGCGCTCGTTCAGTTCGGCGACTTCCAGGCTCAGTGCGCGCACCTCGTCTTTCTGCATCCGACGCTCTTGCAGCAATTGCTCGACGCTGGTCAGGATGCGTCGCAACAACGGGTTGTTCGACGACAACGGCGTGCTCGCCTGGTCAGGCTGGTCCAGTCTGTCGGCGAGCGGAGCCAATACCCAGTGGGTTGTCCGGCTGAAAAAAACATGGAGCACCTCTACCTGAGTGAAGTGATGTCAGTCGCCAGGGGCTGCGGGGGACGTACCGACAACGACTGCGAATCAAACACTGTCGCCCCCGGCAGGGCTTGCCAGGCCAGTGGGCCGGCGGCGATTTCCCGGGTACTGAGCAGGCAGTGGTCAAGCTCGCGCTGTAAAACCTCGGTGTCGAGGCCCTGGCCGATGAACACCAATTCCTGGCGACAATCACCGACCACGTTGTCCCACTTGGCCATGATGCTCTGGAGCCGGTATTCATCCCGTGGCCATTGCGACGGATCGATAAAGTTCCACCAGTGGCCGACATAGTCCCACTGGAACTGCCCGCCGCTCTGCACCAGCATGCCGGTTTCCAGGTGCCGGCTGGCGAGCCAGAAATAGCCTTTGCTGCGCAACAGCCGTCCGTTGCGCCAGGGCCGCTGGAGAAAGTCGAGCAAGCGCTGTGGGTGAAAGGGTGTCCGCTCACGGTAGACCCAGGATGTCACACCGTAGGTGTCCGCTTCGGAGGCTGGCGCGTCGGTCGCCTCCATTTTCCTCATCCAGCCCGGCGACGCGGCAAGGCTGGGTAAATCAAACAGATGGGTGCCGAGGATGCTCGACAGCGCGACTTGACCGTGGGTCATCGGCAGGATCCGCGCGCCGGGGTTCAGGCCGGCGAGAATGGCGTGCAGTGCCTGGTAACCGGCGTCATCGATCAGGTCCAGTTTGTTGACGAGAATAATGTTGGCGTACTCCACCTGCTCGATCAGAAGGTCGGCCAGATGGCGCTCCGGCGCGTCTTCCATGGCATCCGCACGGGCCACGGTATCCGGCGACTCGAGCAGCGCCTGAAACTGGCTGCCATCGACCACCGTCACCAAGGTGTCCAGGCGTGCCAGTTCGCTGAGGCTGAAGCCTTCGGTGTCAAGGAAGGCGAACGTCTCCGCCACCGGCATCGGCTCGGAGATCCCGGTGGATTCAATGAGCAGGTAGTCGAAACGCTGCTGACGTGCCAGATCACTGATCTGCTCCAGCAAATCGGCGCGCAGTGTGCAGCAAATACAGCCGTTGCTCATCTCGATTAACTCATCGCGACCACGGTGCAGCGACACGTCGCGCTGCACCGCTTCGGCATCGATGTTGACTTCGCTCATATCGTTGACGATGACTCGCCCCAAAGGTCTTTCACACGAAATTCGACGTGGTAGGTCGGCTGATGCGCCGCGCTCACATCGCCATGGCCGATGGCATCCGGGAAGGGCCACTGTTCTGACGTGCGGTGCAGGATCACGCCTTCCTTGCCGCGTACGTAGGCCGGCATGCGGATATGCCCGGCCACATATTCGTCGCGAACGACCACCCGATCGCCCACCTCGAAGGGGGGCCGACCGGTGATCGCCTGGCGACCGCCCGCGTGGGCGGGGTTCGCCAGCTTGAAGTGAGAGCCTAGGGCCTCATCAAGTTCTGCCTGGGTAATCACGCCTGTTTCTACCAGCAGGGTCGCGGTGGCGATGATGTAGCGCTCGTAGTATTGCGTGCCGACATGTTGGCGAACATCCAGGCGTTCGACGGCGTGGCGCACTTCGTCGACGCTGAATTTTTTCAGGTGATCGACGCCGATGAACATCAAGCTGTAGGCCAGGTGTTCCCAGTCCTGCTTGAACACCTGTTTGTAGCTCAGGCTATTGATGGTGTGCTGGACTTTGCCAAAGCCTTGAAAACCGCCGAGATCGTGAAAGCCATCCATTGTGAATACCTCTGAAAAGTGAAAGAAACCCAGCGCCCTGGCTACGCTACCTGCGGCAGCGCCACGCCGATCAGGACGTCCTTGGTGATCAGGGCCCGAAGGGCCTCTTCATCCATGCCCTCACTGCCCTCGGGTCGTACCGGCAGCACCAGATAGCGGCTTTCGGCACTGGTGTCCCACACTTTGAT
>NZ_JBFTMK010000083.1:0-11658 GCF_056396965.1 Pseudomonas sp. 05N434 | reverse complement strand
CCACGAACACCTTGGCGATCTCGGAAGGCTGAACGTTGAAGAAACTGAAGCCGATCCAGCGCATCGAACCGTTCACTTCCCGGCCGATCCCCGGGATGATCACCATCACCAGCAAGCCGAATGCACCAATCAGCATCAGCCAGCCCAAGCGTTGCCAGGTGGCAATCGGAATCATCATGGTGACGACGCAGGCACCCAGGCCCAGCACAACGTAAACAAGGTGGCGAATCATGTAGTACAGGGCGCTGCCCGACTGCACCGCCCCCACCTCGGTCGATGCCGAGGCAATCATAATCAGCCCCAGGCCGAGCAGTGCCAGGCAACCGGCGAGCATCGGGAAATCGAGGTCGATACCGCGCCCGGTGATCAGCGGCGATGGATACGGCTTGATGATGTTTCTCAAGCTCATGCCAGATCCTCCACGGCGCGGACGAACTGGTGACCACGGTCTTCATAGTTCTTGAACATGTCGAAGCTGGCGCAGGCCGGCGACAGCAGCACCGCGTCGCCCTTTTCGGCGATGGCGCGGCATTGCTCGACCGCTTCGATCAGCGAGCCGACGCGAATCAGTGGCACGGCATCGCCGATGGCCTCACCGATCTTGTCGGAATCACGGCCCATCAAAATGACGGCGCGGCAGTTGGCCGCCACCGGATCACGCAAATCCTTGAATTCGGCGCCCTTGCCATCGCCACCGGCGATCAGCACAAGCTTGCCGTCGATGTCCGCCCCCAGGCCTTCGATGGCCGCCAATGCGGCGCCGACGTTGGTGGCTTTGGAATCGTTGTAGTAGCTCACGCCATCAAGGTCGCGGACCCACTGGCAGCGGTGCTCGAGCCCGGCGAAATTGCGCAGGGCTGAAAGCATGGCGTCGAACGGCAGGCCGACGGCGTGACCGAGCGCCAATGCCGCGAGGGCGTTGGACTGGTTATGCGCACCACGAACTTTCAGCTCGCGTACCGGCATCAGGTTCTGGAATTCGAAGGCCAGGTATTTCTCGCCGCTCTCCTCTCGAATGCCGAAGGCCTTGAAGTCGGGTTTGTTCAAACCGAAGGTCCAGCACGGYTGACCTTCACCCATCAGCGGACGGCTCAGGGCGTCCTGACGGTTGACCACAAACTGCCTGGCGCCCCGGAAGATCCGGTGCTTGGCCAAGTGATAGGCCGGCAGACCGCTGTAGCGGTCCATGTGGTCTTCACTGATGTTGAGCACGGTCGCCACTTCGGCGTTGAGCTGATCGGTGGTTTCGAGCTGGAAGCTCGACAGTTCCATCACGTACAGCTCGATGTCGTCGCTGAGCAAATCCAGCGCCGGCGTGCCGAGGTTGCCACCAACGGCAACACGCTTGCCGGCCGCAGCCGCCATCTCGCCGACCAGGGTGGTGACGGTACTTTTGGCGTTGGAACCGGTAATGGCGACAATCGGCGCTTTCGCGTTACGCGCGAACAGCTCGATGTCTCCGGACATTTTCACGCCACGGGCGGCGGCAGCCTGCAGGGCCGGGGTCGCCAGCGCCAGGCCGGGGCTCACGTAGAGCTCGTCGGCACGGCACAGGAATTCGACGTCCAGCTCGCCACAACGCACTTCCACGTGCGGATAGTCACGCTTGAGCGTGGCCAGTTCCGGTGGATTTTCCCGCGTATCGGCGACAGCAAACGACACGCCCCGGTTCGCCAGGAAGCGAACCAGGGACATGCCGCTCTTGCCGAGGCCGACAACGATGCGGAAGTGGTCAGAAGCGATCAGAGACACTCGTTCTACCTCAGCTTCAGGGTGGCAAGGCCGATCAACACGAGAATCACGGTGATGATCCAGAAACGGACGATCACGCGCGGCTCGGGCCAGCCCTTGAGTTCAAAGTGGTGGTGAATCGGTGCCATGCGGAACACACGGCGACCGGTCAGCTTAAAGGAGGCAACCTGAATGACGACTGACAGGGTCTCCATCACGAACACACCGCCCATGATGAACAGGACGATTTCCTGACGGACGATCACTGCGATGGTGCCCAGGGCCGCACCCAGCGCCAGCGCGCCAACGTCGCCCATGAAGACTTGTGCCGGATAGGTGTTGAACCAGAGGAAGCCCAGGCCAGCACCGATCAAGGCGCCGCAGAACACAATCAGCTCACCCGCGCCCGGTACGTAAGGAATCAGCAGGTATTCGGCGAACTTCACGTTACCCGACAGGTAGCAGAAGATCCCCAGGCCGCCGCCGACCATCACGGTGGGCATGATCGCCAGACCGTCGAGGCCGTCGGTCAGGTTGACCGCGTTGCTCGAGCCGACAATCACGAAATAGGTCAGGACGATGAAACCCGCGCCCAGCGGAATGCTGTAGTCCTTGAGCATCGGCAGGATCAGGGTGGTTTCCRCCGGCGTCGCGGCAGTCATATAAAGGAAGATCGCCGCGCCCAGGCCGAACACCGACTGCCAGAAATACTTCCAGCGGCTCGGAAGGCCGCGGGAGTTTTTCTCGATGACTTTGCGATAGTCGTCAACCCAGCCGATGGCGCCGAACAGCAGGGTCACCAACAACACGACCCAAACGTAACGGTTGGTCAGGTCAGCCCAAAGCAAGGTGCTGACGCCGATGGAGGAAAGAATCAGCGCGCCGCCCATGGTCGGGGTGCCCGACTTCGACAGGTGCGATTGCGGGCCGTCGTTGCGAACGGATTGACCGATCTGACGGTTCTGCAGAGTGCGGATCATCCACGGGCCATAGCACAGCGACAAGACCAGCGCGGTCAGTACACCGAGAATCCCGCGCAGGGTCAGGTACTGAAAGACCGCGAAGCCTTTGTAGAACTGTTGCAGATACTCCGCTAGCAGCAGCAGCATTAATGTTTCTCCAGACTGGTCCCGCACAAAGCGGCAACGATGTTTTCCATCGCAGCGCTGCGCGAGCCCTTGATCAAAAAGGTAGTGTTTGTGTCCTGCTCGGCTTCCAGGGCCTTGATCAGTTCAGCCTGTGTGCTGAAGTGAAAGGCCTGCTCGCCGAAAGCGTTCACGGCGTGAGCCATCATTGGCCCGACGGCGTAAAGCGCGGAAACCTTGCCGCGGGCGTAATCGCCCACATCGCGGTGCCCCTGCTCTGCCCACGCGCCCAACTCGCCGATATCCCCGAGCACCAAAACGGTGCGACCGGAAAAGCCGGCGAGTATATCAACGGCGGCGCACATAGAGGTGGGGTTCGCGTTGTATGTGTCATCGATTACGCGCATACCGTTAGGCGCCAGTTGCGCGACGGTGCGGCCCTTGACCGGTTGCACCGCGCCAAGGCCGGTGGCGATGCCGAACAGCGACACACCCAAAGCATGCGCGGCAGCGGCAGCGGCCATGGCATTGGCGACGTTATGGGTGCCGAGCAGATTCAGCTGAACCCGCTCCACACCTTCAGGGCTGTGCAGGTTGAACGCCGGGCAACCGCGGGCATCGCGATCCAGGTCTCTGGCATGGAAATCGGCGTTGACGTTGCTCAGGGCAAAAGTCAGCACTTTTCGACCGGCGGCACGGGTCTTCCAGATGTCGAAGGCCTTGTCGTCGAGATTCAGCACGGCGATGCCATCGGCATCCAGCCCTTCGAGAATCTCGCCCTTGGCTTCGACGATTTTTTCCGGCCCGCCGAACTCACCAACGTGGGCAGTCCCGGCGTTGTTGATGATGGCCACGTGGGGTTTGGTCATGGCGACGGTGTAGGCAATCTCGCCAATGCGCGAAGCGCCGAGTTCGATCACGGCGGCGGTGTGTTCCGGCGCCAGTTCGAGCAGGGTCAGCGGAGCGCCGAGGTCATTGTTCAGGTTGCCACGGGTCGCCAGCACCGGACCGCGCGTGCGCAGGATGCTTGCCAGCATTTCCTTGACCGTGGTCTTGCCGCTGGAGCCGGTAACGGCCGCGACCGGCTGAGTGAACGCGGCACGGTTGATCGCGCCCAACTGGCCGAGGGCCTGGCGGGTGTCCTTGACCAGCAGTTGCGGCAGCGAGCTGTCGGCCACTTCGCGCTCGACCAGTGCACCCACGGCGCCTTTGGCGGCGACGTCATTCAGGTAGTCATGGCCATCGAAACGTGGACCGGCCAGAGCAATAAACAGCTGGCCGGGCTTGATCGCGCGGCTGTCGATGCTGACACCATCGAAGCTGGCATCGACGGAGATCAGACGGGCATTCAGTGCGCCGGTCAGTTCGCTCAGTTTCAAGGCTTTAAGCATGGGCCACCTCCCACGCGGTCAGGGCATGATCGGCCTCGACCAGATCGGAGAAAGCGAGACGCTCACCGTTGATTTCCTGATAGTCCTCATGACCTTTACCGGCCAGGACAATCACGTCATCCGCCGAAGCGCTGGCGATCAACTGGGCAATCGCCTGGCCACGACCGGCGACGAAGGTGACTTTATCCACAGCGGTGAAACCGGCGCGGATGTCGTCGAAAATAGCGGCGGGGTCTTCGGTGCGCGGGTTGTCGTCGGTGACCAGCACACCATCGGCCAGACGCTCGACCACTTCAGCCATCAGCGGACGCTTGCCGCGATCGCGATCACCGCCGCAACCGAACAGGCACAGCAACCGGCCTTTGGCGTGAGGACGCAGGGCCATCAAGACTTTTTCCAGCGCATCCGGTGTGTGGGCGTAATCGACCACCACCAACGGCTGAGTGCCGCCGCCCAGACGCTGCATGCGACCGGCCGGGCCTTCGAGTTTCGGCAGCACGTTGAGGATTTCGTCCAGCGCATAGTCCAGACCGAGCAAGGCACCGACCGCGGCCAACACGTTGCTCAGGTTGAAACGGCCGAGCAAGGTGCTGCGCAAATGGTGTTCGCCCTGCGGCGTAACCAGCGTGGCGCGCACGCCTTCGTCACTGAACTGGGCTTCGCGGCAATACAGGTAAGCGCGGGAGTCTTCCAGGCTGTAAGTGATCAACCGCGACTCACCCTCATCAGCCGCCAGTTGCCGGCCAAAATCGTCGTCGAGGTTGACCACCCGGCACTTCAGATCATTCCAGGCAAACAACTTGGCCTTGGTTTCGCCATAGGCCTGCATGGTGCCGTGGTAATCCAGATGATCGCGCGACAGGTTGGTCATCACCGCCACATCGAAGGCCAGCGCGGTTACGCGGCCCTGATCCAGCCCATGGGAAGAGACTTCCATGGCCACGGCTTTGGCACCGGCCTTTTTCAGGTCGGCGAGGGTTGCTTGCAGCGCAATCGGGTTCGGCGTGGTGTGCAAGCCGCTTTCCAGCGCGCCATGGAAACCGGAGCCCAAAGTGCCAACGATACCGCAGTGTTGACCGAGCAAATCCAAGGCTTGCGCGACCAACTGGGTCACGCTGGTTTTACCGTTGGTGCCGGTCACGCCGATCAGGTTCATGTGACGGCTCGGGTCGCCGTAAAAGCGCCCGGCGATATCCGACAGCTGCGCCGCCAGGCCTTTGACCGGAATCAGCGGCACGTCGGTAATCGGCAGCACGGTCGCGCCTTCGACTTCATAAGCCACGGCGGCAGCACCGCGCTGCAAGGCGTCGGCGATGTGCGCACGACCGTCGAACTTGCCACCAGGGACCGCAAGGAACAAATCACCTGCCCGTACGTTACGGCTGTCCAGCGCCAATTCGCGGATCAATAGATCATGGCCGGCGTGGGCGAAAATCTTGTTCAGGCTCAGCGACATCAGCCGCGCCCTCCATTAGCTTTCAGCGGAACGACCGGTGCGGCGTTCGCTTGTTGAGTGGCTGGCAGGTTGTCCGGGGTGATGTTCATCAGGCGCAAGGTCCCGGACATCACTTTGCTGAACACCGGCGCCGATACCAGACCACCGAAGTAACCGGCCTTGGTCGGTTCGTCGATCACCACCACGATCGCGTAACGCGGGTCGCTCATCGGGCCGAAACCGGCGAACAGCGAGCGGTAGGAGTTCTCGGCGTAGCCTTTGGTTCCGACCGACGTCTTACGCGCAGTACCCGACTTGCCGCCCACGTGATACGCCGGCACCTGCGCACGGAATACGCCGCGCGGGGCTTCGATCACTTGTTGCAGCATGCCTTGCATGGTTTTCGCGACGGCTTCCGGCAGCACCTGAGTGGTTTGCGGCGCCTTGTCGGTTTTGATCAGGGTCAACGGCGCGAGGCGACCATTGTTAGCCAGGGCCGAGAAGGCGTGGACCAACTGGATCGCGGTCACGGAAATACCGTAGCCGTAGGACAGCGTGGCGGTTTCAGCCTTGCGCCATTCGCGGTAGTTCGGCAGGTTGCCGACGCGCTCACCCGGGAAACCCAAGCCAGTGTCCTGGCCGAGGCCAACTTTCTGTGCCAGACGGAAAATCGTTTCGCCGCCGATATCGAACGCGACCTTACTCATGCCGACGTTACTGGAATTGATCAGGATACCGGTCAGGTCGAGCACCGGACCTTCGGTCTTGGATACGTCCTTGATGGTGTATTTACCAATCTGCAAACTGCCCGGGTACACCTCGACGGTGTCGCTCGGTTTCCAGCGCCCGGTTTCGATCGCGGCGCTCATGGAGATCGCTTTCATGGTCGAACCCGGCTCGAACACGTCGATCATCGCGCGGTTGCGCATCATCGCCGGTTGCAGGTTGCGACGGTTGTTCGGGTTGTAGGTCGGCTGGTTGACCATGGCGAGAATCTCGCCGGTCTTCACGTCCATGATCACCAGGCTACCGGCCTTGGCGCCGTTCTCGATGATCGCGTTGCGCAGTTCGCGGTTGGCCAGGTATTGCAGGCGCAGGTCAATGGACAACGCCAAGGGCTTGCCGGCCTTGGCGTTTTTGGTGACCTGGACATCTTTGATCAGCCGGCCGCGCCGGTCCTTGATGACCTGTCGCTTGCCGGGCACCCCGGCCAGCCATTCGTCGTAGGCCAGCTCGACGCCTTCGCGTCCGTGATCGTCGATGTCGGTAAAGCCGACCATGTGGGCGGTGACTTCACCGGCCGGGTAGAAACGCCGGAATTCTTCGATGCCATAAACGCCCGGCACTTTCAGATCGAGCACAGCCTGGCCCTGCTCAGGGGTCAGCCCGCGCACCAGGTAGATGAATTCTTTGTTGGCCTGGGCTTCGAGACGTTCGGCCAGGGCTTTGGGATCCTGCCCCAAGGCAGCCGCCAGTGCCGGCCATTTCTCTTTGGCCAGCTGCATTTCCTTGGCGTTGGCCCACAGGGTGGTGACCGGGGTACTCACGGCCAACGGCTCGCCGTTACGGTCGGTGATCAGACCACGGTGAGCCGGGATTGGAATATGACGAACACTGCGCGCGTCGCCCTGACCTTTAAGGAAGTCACGGTCGACCACTTGCAGATCAATGATGCGCCAGGAAATCGCCACCACCATGATGCCGAGCAAGCCCAGCACCAGACGGAATCGCCACGGGAAGAGTGCACCTTCGAGTTTCATCATGGCGCCACCATCTGCACTTCAGCAGCGCCAGGAATGCGCATCTTCAGTTGTTCGGTCGCCAACACTTCGATACGGCTGTGGGCGGTCCAGGTGCTTTGTTCGAGAATCAACCGGCCCCACTCCGCCTGCGCCTTGTCGCGCACGCTCAATTCGTTGTACAGCGAATTCAACAGCTGACGGTTCCAGTGGGCGCTATAGGACACGCCGATGGCCGACACGAGCACACCGATAAACAGCAGCAGCATGAAAAAGCTTCCGCCGGGAAGTGGTTTGGCGAAAAGCTTGCTCACCGCAGTTTCTCCGCGACACGCATGATGGCGCTACGGGAACGTGGGTTGGCTTTGAGTTCGGCCTCGGAGGCGGACTGCGCTTTGCCATGGACTTTGATTTTCGGTTCGAAGGCGACGTGACGGACCGGCAAGTTGCGCGGCAGGTTGTCGGCTTCGCCTTTCACCAGTTTACGCATGAACAGTTTGACGATGCGGTCTTCCAGCGAGTGGAAGCTGATCACCACCAGGCGACCGCCGACTTCCAGGCACTCCAGAGCGGCTTCGAGACCGGCTTCCAGATCGCCGAGCTCGTTGTTGACGTGAATACGCAGCCCCTGGAATGCACGGGTGGCCGGGTTCTTGCCCTTTTCCCATGCAGGGTTGGCGACTTTCAGCACTTCTGCCAGATCGGCAGTGCGCTCGAACGGCTTGATGTCGCGACGTTCGGCCACGGCACGCGCCATGCGGCCGGAGAAACGTTCTTCGCCGTATTCCTTGAACACCCGGGCGATTTCCTCCACCGGCGCGGTATTGACGAACTCGGCGGCGCTGATCCCGCGGGACGGGTCCATTCGCATGTCCAACGGGCCGTCGTTGAGAAAACTGAAGCCGCGCTCAGGGTCGTCGAGCTGAGGCGAAGACACGCCCAAGTCAAGCAGAACACCGCTGACCTTGCCGGCCAGACCGCGTTCGGCGACTTCCGAACCGAGCTCGGCAAAGCTGCGCTGTACAACGACAAAGCGGCCGTCTTCGGCCGCTAGCGTTTGCCCGGTGGCAATCGCTTGAGGATCTTTGTCGAACCCGAGCAACCGACCATCGGGCCCGAGCTTGCTGAGAATCAACCGGCTATGTCCGCCGCGTCCGAACGTGCCGTCCAGATAGCAGCCATCAGGACGTACGGCGAGAGCCTCGACGGCTTCGTCAAGCAGTACGGTGATGTGGTTAAAGCCGCTATCAATAGTCACAGGATCAAATCACGCAGTTCATCAGGCATGGCGCCCGGTTGTTGAATAGCAGCCAGGTCAGCGGCAGAAACCGCATTCCAGGCATCCTCGTCCCACAATTGGAACTTGTTCAGTTGGCCTACCAACATTGCGCGCTTATCCAACTTGGCATATTCGCGAAGACGCGGCGGGACCAGAAAACGACCACTGCCATCGAGCTCGAGGTCGACGGCATTACCAATCAGTAAACGTTGCAGGCGGCGGTTTTCTTCGCGAAGCGAAGGCAGTGCACGCAGTTTGGTTTCGATAATTTCCCACTCATCGAGGGGATAAACACACAAACACGGATCAACGGCATCGATGGTGACGATTAATTGACCGGAACTACGCGAAACGAGCTCGTCACGGTACCGGCTCGGCATGGCGAGACGGCCCTTTGCATCGAGACTGATAGCGTTAGCTCCGCGAAACACGTCAGCGTTTCTCCAAATATTAGCGTTTTGCGCTCAAAAAACCCACTTCATGCCACTTTCCGCCACTTGCGCACACTATAGGAATGCGCCCACCACACCGTCAAGGCGCGGATAGAAGGAAAAGCCTTACAGAACGGAGATTTAGGAGTGTAAAAGGAGGGGAAACGAGAATCTGGCGGATGAATTCGTTCAATAACTTGAATCAGCACAGAAGGCTGCGTTCAGAAGTTAAAGTAGTTTGTTAAGAGTAAGATTTTTTCGGTATTACAAAAGCGCTTCTGCTATTGATTCAGCAGGGAGGGAAACTGCCATTACGCATATCGCTGCCAATGATTGAAGCAGAGAGAAAAAAAGGTGGAGAGTCGATCTGTAAGCCGGGTTCTGTCTTGAACAGTCATTCGTCTACGATGGCCATCACTGGACATCTTTAGCAACCTACCCGGTCCCAGCGCGGGCCACGCCTTGGGACCCTATTTGGTCTTGCTCCAAGTGGGGTTTACCTAGCCACGAACTGTTGCCAGACGTGCGGTGCGCTCTTACCGCACCTTTTCACCCTTACCGGCGCCGAAGCGCTTAGGCGGTTATTTTCTGTGGCACTTTCCGTAGGCTCACGCCTCCCAGGCATTACCTGGCACTTCGCCCTATGGAGCCCGGACTTTCCTCCCCCCCCTAATTTTCATAGAGGGCAGCGACTGTCCGATCGACTCTCCGCCGCGAAGATTAACGGCAGAGCGGTCGAAGAACAAGCTCTAAAAGCCTCTGGCCGGCGCTGCGCGTCGCTTTTTTACTCGCCCTTCTGCTTATCCAGCGCAACCTGATAGAGCACATTCTTGCGCTCGCCAGTAATTTGCGCCGCCAATGCCGCCGCACGCTTGAGCGGCATTTCTTCAAGCAGCAGATTGAGAATACGCATGGCTTCGCTGCTGACAGCGTCCTCAGTCTCGGGAGCAGACCAGCCAGCGACCAGCACTACGCACTCGCCGCGCTGCTGGTTGCTGTCCGATTCGACGAACTCGCGCAGCTCGGCCAGCGGCAAGCCTTTAAGGGTTTCGAAGGTCTTGGTCAACTCGCGCGCCAGCAATGCAGGACGATCGGCGCCGAATACCAGCTCCATGTCTTGCAGGCATTCAAGGATGCGGTGTGGAGCCTCATAAAAAATCAGCGTGCGCGGCTCTTCTTTTATCAGTTCCAGGCGAGCGCGTCGGCCGACAGCCTTGGCCGGTAGAAACCCTTCGAAGATGAAACGGTCCGATGGCAACCCCGCCGCCGAGAGCGCCGCAATCAATGCACAGGCCCCCGGAACCGGCACCACATTGATCCCTGCGGCACGGGCCTGACGCACCAGGTGATAACCCGGATCGGAAATCAGCGGTGTCCCGGCATCGGAGATCAATGCCACATCGTCGCCAGCGAGCAAGCGAGTGATAAAGCGACTGCCTTCATCCCTCTCGTTGTGTTCATGGCAGGCCGCCAGCGGCGTGGGGATACCGAAGTGCTGCATCAATCGCTGGGAATGGCGAGTGTCTTCGGCAGCAATCAACGAAACCTCGCGCAGGATCTTCAGCGCACGCGCACTGATGTCGTCCAGGTTGCCGATGGGCGTCGCCACCACATAAAGCGAGCCAGCAGCGGAATTCAAAGCACCTGGAGCAGTCAAAGCGCACACCTCATGATCGGTAAAAGCCGCCATTGTAGCGCGTAGCGACATTCGCGATACCTGCAAGCAACCCTCGGTTTTCCAGCCTTTTGTGCAGTGTCGCAACATTTGCATGAGCTAAATTGATCGATTCACGCCAGTAACATCGCGCCCCGGCCAGCGCTTGGGTACAATTCCACGCTTATTTGATCGAGTATCAGGAACACTTACATGATCGCTTGCCTGCGGCTGTTCTCTGCCCTCTGCCTCGCTGCCTTGCTGGCGGCTTGCGCCAGCTCGCCCTCCTCCAGCCTTGGCGAACTTCCACGGACCCCGGATGCCAGTGTCGAGCAACTGCTCGAACAGGCCACTCAAAGTAAAACGCCGGACAAGGCAGCCTTGCTGCGCTTGAGCGCGGCAGACCTGGCTTATCGTCAGGGCAATGCCGGCCAATCCGCGCAAATTCTGCAACAAGTACCGATGGAACAACTCAAGCCTGGCCAACAGGTCTTCGCCAGCACCCTGGCAGCTGAATTGGCCATGGTGCGCAATCAGCCCAAAGCGGCGCTGACAGCCCTGAGCCATCCGAGCCTGCAACGCCTGAGCGAACTGCCAGCCGAACAACAGGTTCGCACCGGCACCGTCCATGCCCGCGCCCTTGAGGCCGACGGCCAGACCCTGGCCGCCGCACGGGAGCGCATTTTCATCGCCCCCATGCTGAGCGATCAAGCTGCGAGCAAAAACCACGAAGCGATCTGGACCCTGATCGCCTCACTGCCGACCGATCAATTGCAGCCGACCACCGACGACGACCTCGGCGGCTGGTTGAGCCTGGCCCGGGCAGTGAAAACAGCCGGCACCCTGGAACAGCAGCAAGCCGCGATCGACAACTGGCGCGCGAACAATCCAAAGCACCCGGCCGCCATCCAGC
>NZ_JBFTMK010000082.1:0-11664 GCF_056396965.1 Pseudomonas sp. 05N434 | reverse complement strand
GCCGTCGGAGTTGTCGTAACGAAGTTGAGCGTAACTTGCGCCCAGATCGATCTGATTGGCAGCGCTCTTGGCGCCGTAGGTATAGAGACCATTGACGCGATTAGTGCGAATCTTGTCATTGATGCCATCGACAGCAGTCGATGTCGTGCGTTCGTATTTACGCGCTTCCCCTTCAAGTTTCAGGCGATGGCGGTCGGTGAACTCCATGATGCTGTCGAGCCGCACACGTTGTGCCGTATTCGAGGCGTCCGGATGATCATGATAAATGTAGCGGGTAGGCTGCCAGATAAGTCGCGTGGCACTGTTTCGATCTTCGGCCTTGAGTTCGAAAGAGGGCGCCACCTTGGTCACCATGGAAGACTGACGTCCCCGATCCAGCTCCCGGAAGTTGTCATCGTAGCTCTCTGAAAATAACAACGTGGGTGTGAAGTCGAATCCGTAGATGTTAATGGCCTGGGGGTCGAGACTCCAGGCCGCTCCGGGATATAGAGAGATCACTATCAGTGCGAAGGGGCCATGGGTCTTAAGGGTCATATCATTGCTCCTTGGGGATGAATCCAATGACTATAGACCGGAAAAACAGGGCCGAATGTGCGCGATGTAATATCGGCTGATGTCAGTGATTTCTTCATGCGAATGGAGTCCGTAAGTGTGAGTAATCACGCGGCTGGAAACAATCCATGAAATAAAAAAAGGCATAAATTTTTGTTTGAATTTAAAGTTGGGTGAATGTGTTCAGGTTTTGTTATTGAAGTAAGTTGAATAGGGGATTATAGATGGAGGCGTGCTCGCTCAATATCAGTCAGTGGAATACGAACCGGCTGCTCTCTATTCAGAAAGTGAAGCAGGATCATAACTCGCTCGTCACCTAACATGGTCATGAAAATACCTTCGAGTGTCGACAGCGGTCCTCGGGTTATTTGCAGTTTTTCACCGGGCTTGAACGTGTGAGGTGCAAGAATTTCCGGTGGTTTATAACACCGCTCTTGCAAGTGTGTGATGACATCGTCAGGGACCATTGCCGGGCCGTGATTAAAATCGACGATTCGGCTGACGCCACGTGTAGAACGCAAAGGGGCCCACTTGTCGTCACGGCCTAGCTGAATGAAAAGGTACCCCGGGAAGAGCGGCTCAAGGGATTGATGGGGGCTACCATGTATCCTGCGTTGGCTAACGGTTTGCGGGCAAAATATGACATAGTTTTGCCGCAATAAATTGATTTTCGCCCGTTCGTCCTGACGTGGCTTGCACTGCAAAAGATACCAGTTAGAGGCTTGGGTAGTCGTCAGCATACTGGCAAGCTCCGTAACGTTGGTTTAAGCATGCCTGTTGCGTATCAGCGATGCCGTTATCCTTCCAGGGAACGCAATGAGGTTGTGGAAGTCGCGAAAGTGTTAAGCTTTTAAAACGGTGTATCAATGATGAAGCATGTAACGCCAGGGAAACGGTAAAGTGATTTCAAAGTGATTGCAAAGTGGAATGTGTAAACCTTAATTAACGCTGTGCATGATGTCGCCTTCAGGCACGAAATGAAGCCGATACTTTGCGATGGCCAAAGCTACCGCACGGTCCGAACCTTCGGCCCTTTAAAAATAAGTACTTTTGTTCGTAAGCCTTATTTGCAATGCAGTCAGCAATGGATATTCATCCACTAGATCGTCGCCTTTGTCAGGTGTCGACCCTGTTAGGTATTGATCACTCAAGGTGGCCTGTCAAATGTTACTAGTCAAAAATATAGCCTTCTGTCCAATAAGTTATTAAGGTTGTCCAACTAATTGTTTTAAAAATGTTTTATGGCAATTGGCATGATTCTGCGGCCCGACGGGTTCGCGGCCAACGTGATGACCTGCGCAAGGCGCCGGGTGGCGGACTCAATGTCTTCGGCACTGAAACCGCCCAAACCCAGAATCAATCCCGAACGGCCATTGCCACCGGCATACATCGGCGACACGGCACGTACCGATACCTGAGCTTCGGAAGCTTTGGCGGCGACCCACTGATCGTCGATACCTTCCGCCAGCCAAAGCACCAGATGCATGCCCTGATCGCTCGGTTCCAGCCATGCAAGTTCGCGAGGAATCAGCCTGGCAACCGCCTCGATGATTTGCCTGTGGATGTCTGCGTATACGCCGCGAATTCGCCGGATGTGCCGATCCAGATGTCCTTCTGCGATGAATGCTGCGAGTACGTGCTGATCGGCGTTGGCGGGATGCCGATCCATCAGGACCCGCGCACCGCAGAAGGCTTGCACCAGATAAGGCGGAACGATTGCGTAGCCGAGTCGTAACGAGGGGAACAGTATTTTGCTGAACGTCCCCAGGTAGATAACCCGGTCGGGGTCCAGCCCCTGCAAGGATGGAAAAGGGTGGCCGGCGTAACGCAGTTCACTGTCGTAATCGTCCTCGACGATCCAGGCATCGGACGCCCGGGCCCATGCCAGCAAGGCATCGCGCCTGGCCATGCTCATTGGCATGCCGAGTGGATATTGATGTGACGAGGTCACGAAGGCTGCTCGTGCCTGGGGGCATTGCGCTATGCCGTTTTCAACATTCAGCCCCTCGGCATCAACCGGGACGCGGATCATTTGATTTGTATGGCCTGCGCTTTCCAGAATTCCTGTGATACCCCGGTAGGCCGGATCCTCCACCCACGCAAAATCCCCCACATCGAGCAGCACCTGACAGGCGAGATACAGGCCCTGTTGCGTGCCGGATGTAATGATGACCTGGCTCGCTTCACAGCGCACAGAGCGTGACTTGCGCACGTAATCCGCTACCGCTTCCCGTAACTCAAGCGCACCTTGTGGATCGCCGTATCCCGAGGGCGCTCCAGCCCCTCGCGCCCTGATGCGATTGCCAAGGCGACGCCAGATATCGTCAGGCGCCGCTTTGCCAATCGGCACCGAGACCGAGAACGGAATCTGCGCAGCCGCTCTAAATTGCTGGGCCACCTGAGCGAACCGTTCGATTCGGGAAGAGGGCGTCCACGACCTGGCTTCGGTGGGCCGACCTTGCTCCTGCCGGGTGGTTGGCGACGCATCTGCCAAAGAGCGGGCCACCCGCGTACCTGCTCTGCCTTGGGATTCCAGGAAGCCCTCGGCGATCAACTGCTCAAAGGCCTCGATAACGGTGCCTCGGGCAATCGTCAGCGATTTGCCGAGAGTGCGCGTCGATGGCAGCAGCTCACCAGGCTTGAGGTCGCCCCTGCGGATCGCGGACCTAAGCGCTTGAGCAAGTTGTCGTCCCAATTGACCGGCGGTTCGATCCAGCGTGCCCAGCGATGGAATTTCAACAACGTTGGCTTTACGTGCCATCAATTCTGGCTCAGTGATTATGTTGGATATTGGCTCTATACCATGGGCCAGTTCATCCACACAATTCACACGAAGGCCACCTCACCACTGGCGCGCTGTCCCCACCCTTGAACGATTGAAGGAGTTGATATGTACGTACCTGCCCATTTTGATGAGCCTCGCGCCGAAGCCCTTCATGAACTGATCGTGCAGCACCCACTGGGCATTTTGTTTACCAACGGTGAAAGCGGACTGGATGCCAACCACATTCCTTTCGAGTTGAAGGCTGCGCAGGGGCAGTTCGGTGTTCTTCAGGCGCACGTCGCGCGCTCCAATCCGGTCTGGCAAGACGTTAAAAATGGCGACGAAGTCTTGGTGGTTTTTCGCGGCGCCGAGGCTTACATCTCGCCCACCTGGTATCCGAGCAAACACGAAACCCATAAGCAGGTTCCGACCTGGAACTACAAGGTGGTGCACGCCCATGGGAGGATCACCCTTCACGATGATGAGCGCTATGTCCGTGGGTTGGTGGCGCTCCTGACCCGAACCCACGAGTCGTCCCAGCCCGAGCCATGGAAAATGACGGACGCCCCGAAGGACTACATCGCCTCGATGCTCAAAGCGATCGTTGGGGTAGAGATCGAGATCACTCGCCTGGTCGGTAAATTCAAGCTGGGTCAGAACAAGGAAGCGAGAGACATCCGTGGTGCAGGTCAGGCACTCAAGGACAGCGGGAAAATCGTATTGGGAGAGGCAATGCTCGCGAGTGTCGATGCCGAATCCTGAGGCACCTCGTGCACCGGCTGGTCTGCGGCGCTCGCACTCATAGCGACGCCCTGACCACCAATGGACAATCAACCGGCTGGGCTCCCTCTACCTCAAGGGCTTCGATCAGGTGGCGGGCAGCCTGGCGACCGATCTCGTAGTACGGCAGTTGCACCGTGGTCAGCGGCGGGATGAACAGTTCGGCGATACCGATCATGTTGTCGTAGCCGAGCACGGCGACATCGCCGGGAATTTTCAGGCCTCGGCTCAACAACAGCTGATAGGCACAAAACGCAATCCGGTCGTTGCCACAGATCAGAATGTCGAATTGTGGGCGACCCTCAACAATGTGCCGGTCGAGGATGGCTGCGGTTTCACCGTAGGCGTCATGCTCGGAAAGGTCGTATTGCAGAAGCGCGTCAGGCGCCAGCCCGAATGCCTGACAGGCGCGCAACAGGCCTTCTTGTCGCAGCCCCCAGGCCAGGCTCTGTTTTGGCAGATTGATGCACAGCGGGCGCCGATAGCCTTGGCTCAACGCGTGATGCACGGCGCGATACTGCCCCGTTTCGTCGTCCGGTACGTAACTGACCAGGCGACTGTCATCGGCCAGGCAATTGGCGAGTGCCAGCGGTTTGCTCTTCAAGCGCTCGGGAATGCTGACGTGGCGAAAGCCCATGGCGCTGAAAATCAGCCCGTCGGGGCGGTGCGACAACATCAGGTCGATGTTCTGGTCAGTGGGCGGGTTGCTCAACAGGTTAAGGATGAAGACATTCCAGCCGGCCTGTTGCGCGGTCTGTTCGATGGACAGCAGCAGTTCCACCGCGAACGGTGTGGTCGCGGTATCCAGCGCGAACACGCCGATGGTGCGCGACTGGAGGTTGTCGCCGCGCATCTTGCGCGCCGACAGGCTCGGTACGAATTGCAGTTCATCAATGGCGCGACGCACCCGCTGAAGGGTTTCGGGGCTCAGTTTTTCCGGGTTGTTGAGCGCTCGAGAAACCGTCATCAAGGACACGCCGGCCAGCTGTGCAACGTCTTTCACTGAAGTCATGCGAGGCGAGCCCGGTCAGGTTGACGCAGAATCATGACACAGGGCCCGGGTTTCTCGCGACTCGAATGACAGCGCTCATACCCAACCTGAAGCGAGAGGCCACGCCTTGGGAATCGATGCACGCCCACCACTGCCGTGGTTAAACAACTTCACGCCCAGACTGTCGGGCCGCGGATAGAGGCGACTGCTGAGGCTGAAGCGGCCGTTTTCGTCGAACACCTCGATGGACGAGCGATCGAGAAACACGCGCAGTTCCAGTCGCTCTTGTGTCGGGTCTATCGGCACGCTGCGCTGGCCGCTGACTTGCGCACCMGAGCGGCTGCGGTCCAGCACCAGGCGCTGTAATGCCGCATCGTAATAGAGCAGGGTTTCTTCTAGGCCATCGTCGCTGCAGCGCAAGGCGATGCCCAGGTGGCCGTCGGTGCAGCCGCGCAAATCCAGATGCACATGGATTTCCAGCAGGTCGCCATTCACTTCCGGTACCCAGCAGGTTCCCGACTCATCCCGCCAAGGCGTACTCGGCAATGGCGCCTCGCGCAGCGCGGTGAGCTCCCGTGCCGGATACACGCAAAGGCGATCGTCATGCAGTTCAAGTTCGCGCGGCAAACCGAGCATGCCGCACCAGTGATGGGCCTGGCTCGGCATCGGGCTTTCCCACATGTCGAGCCACGCCCACACCAGGCGCCGACCATCGGCGGCCACCAGCGTTTGCGCGGCATAGAAATCGTGGCCGTTATCCAGCTCGATAAAAGGCCCGCCGGTGAAGTGCCATTGGCTGTCGAGTTGGCCCACTCGATAACCGGTCTGGTATTTGTTGAGCCGTTCGTAACCGTGGGGTTGCATGCCCTGAGGGGAGTACAGCAGCACGTCGCGCCCGTTCAGGCGAAACAGATCCGGGCACTCCCACATATAGCCATCGCCCTCGCTGCCGCTGGCTACATAATCGAGGAACTCCCAGGTGTGCAGATCGGTGGAACGATACAGCGGCAGCAGCGGTTGATCGCCCAGACGTGCGCCGGCAATCAGGTACCAATAGTCGTCCGCTTGCCAGACCTTGGGGTCACGAAAATGCATGATCGAGTCTTGCGGCGCGGTCTCGATGACAGCGCCATGCTTGACGAAGCGAATGCCGTCGACACTGGTGGCCAGGCACTGGACTTGACGGATCGAGCTTTCATCACCCACGTCTTTCAGCCAGGTGTGCCCGGTGTAGATCAGCGCCAGGGTGTCTCCACACACTACCGCGCTACCGGAAAAACAACCGTCGCGGTCGAAGTCATCGCCGGGCGCCAGGGCAATGGGCAGATGCTGCCAATGGACCAGGTCGGCGCTCTTGGCATGCCCCCAATACATCGGGCCCCACTTGGCGTCAAAGGGGTGGTGTTGATAGAAAACGTGATACTCGCCACGGAAGTACACCACCCCGTTAGGGTCGTTCATCCAGCCTGTCGGGGGGGCAATGTGATAACCGGGGCGGTAATCGTGGATGACCCGAGACAGGCCGTCACTCAGCGCCTGTTGCGCAAGGTCAAGGGAGTCAGGCATTGGATCGCTCATGGTATTCAAAGACAAAGTCATAGGGCGCCTGCTCGTGCCGGGCGCAGAGGGACGGTTTCAATGGCATGTGGGTGACGCTTCAAGGCTGTGCCGTCAGCGTCGAACAGGTGCAGGTTGTCGATGTCCAGCAGCAGCTCGACCCGGTCGCCCACCTGCCATCCGGCGTGGACCTCACAACGACTGATCAGTGGCTCGTCCTGACCTGTCTCGAGGTGCACATAAGTTTCACTGCCCAGGTATTCGACCGCGGTCACCACGATGCCGGCGGCTCCTTCCGCTGACTTGAGCGACACGTGTTCCGGGCGAATGCCCAGGCTCAGCAGCGTGCCCGCCGCCAGGTTCGAACTGTCGAAGGGCAGGGACGTCATCCCCAACACGGGGCTGTCGACCAGGCTGGTTTCGCCCGGCGCCTGCAAGCGCGCCGGCAGAAAGTTCATTCTGGGTGAACCGAGAAAGCCGGCGACAAAGCGACTGGCCGGGCGCTCATAGAGTTCGCGCGGTGAGCCGACCTGTTCGACGCGACCGCCATTGAGCACGACAATTTTGTCGGCCAGGGTCATCGCTTCAACCTGATCGTGGGTGACGTAGATCATGGTCGAGCCCAGCCGGGCATGCAGCCGGGCGATTTCGTTGCGCATCTGCACCCGCAAGGACGCATCCAGGTTGGAGAGCGGCTCATCGAACAACAGAATGTCCGGTTCCCGCGCCATGGCTCTGCCCATGGCGACACGCTGACGCTGCCCGCCAGACAATTCCTTTGGCTTGCGTTGCAGCAGCTTGTCCAATTGCAGGATTTGCGCGGTCTTCAGCACGCGCTCGCGCAGGCTGGTCTTTTCAGTCTTGGCCAGCTTCAAACCAAAACTGATGTTGTCGTAGACGCTCATGTGCGGGTACAGCGCATAAGACTGAAACACCATGCCGACGCCACGCTCGCGTGGCTCCAGGTCGTTGACCCGACGCCCGTCGATCAGCAGGTCGCCGGCGCAGATCGAATCCAGTCCGGCGATAAGGCGCAGCAGGGTCGACTTTCCGCAGCCCGAAGGGCCGACGAATACCACGAACTCACCCGCCGCGATCTCCAGGTTGACGTCGCGCAGAATCCGCGCACCGCCCAATTGTTTGTTCACGTTATCCAGTTTCAACTTGATCACGATGCTGTTCCTTGTAGTTGTCGGGCATCAACCCTTTAACGCGCCGGTAGTGAGGCCGGAAACGATTCGGCGCTGGAAGATCAGCACCAGAATCACCAGTGGGACGGTGACCAGCACCGATGCCGCCATCAACAACCCCCAAGGCAACTCATGGGGGCTGCCGCCAGAAATCAGGGCGATGGCCACTGGCACCGTGCGTTGGGTGTCGGTGAGGGTGAAGGTCAGGGCAAACAGGAACTCGTTCCACGCCGCGATGAAAGCCAGCAAGCCAGTGGTGACCAGTGCGGGCCAGAGCAACGGCAACAGCACCCGGGTCAGCGTGACCCAGGGCGAGGCGCCATCCATGATTGCCGCTTCTTCCAGCTCATGGGGCAGTTGACCCATGAACGTGGTCAGCACCCAGACGGTGAAGGGCAGGGTGAAAATCGTGTAGCTGAGAATCAACGCCCAGGACGTGTTGTACAGGCCCAAGGCACGGATCACCTCGAACAGCCCCGACAACACCGCGACCTGGGGAAACATCGACACCCCAAGGACCATCATCAACACCGTGCCACGCCCACGGAATTTCACCCGGCCCAAGGCATAAGCGGCGGTCAGGCTGAGGAACAGCGCCAGCGTCACTACGCTAAGCGCGACCACCAGTGAATTACCGATAGCCCGCAGGAATGAGGCTTGGTTAAGCACCGCCGCGTAATTGGAGAAGTCGGGTTTTTTGATCCAGTAGCTCACCTCGAACAAGGCGCTGGACGGCTTCAGCGACGTGACGATGGCGTAGTAGAAAGGGAACACCGCATACAGCAGCAACACCCCGATCAGGCACCAGAAACCGAAGCGCAACAGTGCTTTTTTCAGTAGGCGAGGGCTCATGACCGGACCTCCAGTTGACGGCGTCCGAGGTAGAGATAAAGCATGGCGATCACTGCAACCACCAGAAACAGCAGGGTCGAGGCGGCGCTGCCGTAACCGACGTCCTGGAACTCCACCAGGTGTTGGCGGGCGTAGACCGACATGCTCATGGTGCTCGATGAGTTCGAGGTCAGCACATAAATCACGTCGAACACCCGCAGGGAGTCGAGGATGCGGAAGATCGCCGCCACCAGCAATGCGGGCATCAGCAGTGGCAGCGTGACCCGCCAGAACACCTTCAGTGGATGAATGCCATCGACCCTGGCGGCTTCGTAGCAGTCACTCGGCAACATCTGCAAGGCGGCGAGCATCAGCAGGGTGACAAACGGCACGGTCTTCCAGACGTCGACGATAATCACCGCCCACATCGACAGATCGGCATCTGCGGTCCAGGCCAGAGGCGCGGTAATCAGGCCGAGGCTGAGCATCAGGTGATTGATGATGCCGAACTGGTCATTGAGCATCCATGACCAGATCTTCGCCGAGACAATGGTCGGAATCGCCCACGGAATCAGAATCAACGCTCGCACCAGGGAACGGCCGGCGAACTGGATGTTCAGCAGCAACGCCACCAGCAGCCCCAGCACGACTTCCAGCCCCACCGACACCACGGTGAAATGCAAGGTGTTGCGCACTGCATTCCACCATTGTGGATCGACCAGGATGCCCGACCAGCTGGAACCGTTGTGGAACAGATAATTGCTCAGGCCAACGAAGGTGCCGCCAGCGGTGTCCGCCAGGTTGGCGTCGGTCAGGCTGAACCAGAATGTCCGCAGCAACGGCCAGGCCGCCACCAGGGCCAGACACAGCAACATCGGCGTCAGAAACAGCCAGGCAGCGCGCACTCGGCGGCGCTGTACCGGCGTTTCCCTGGCGAGCAGGAGCTCGTCACAGGGAGCATGGGTAGTAGAGACAGACATGGTGATTTTCTTCCTTGTGGCTTACCAGTTCCGGTGTTTGATACGCGTGAGTTCGCCTTCCAGTTCGGTCAGCGCCTGATCGACCGGCAACTCGCCGGCCAGCACGCCATGCACTTGATCGAAGAACGCATTGGTGACCCGTGGATAACGAGCGGCGGTGATTGAAGCGGGGCGCATGACGCCATCGTTGAGAATGCTGTGCAGCTGACTGTAATAAGGCATGGCCGCGAGCAGCTCGGGATCCTGGTAGAGCGACTCGATCACCGGGTTATAGGCGCCAATCAACGCACGATGTTTTTGCTGTTGAGCGCTGGTCAGGTAGCTCACCAGTTCGGCGGCAAGCTTCGGGTTGGCGCTGTAACGCGATACCGCCAAACCCCACCCGCCGAGGGTGGAGGCATGGGTGCCGGTGCTGCCGCCGCGGGGCAGGGGAGCGACCCCGACCTTGTCTTTTACCGCACTGTCCTGGCTTTGCACCAGGGCCCAGACATAAGGCCAATTACGCATGAACAACGCATTGCCCGACTGGAATACGCCGCGTCCTTCTTCCTCGGTGTAATTGAGCACGCCACGCGGGGAGATGTCGCCTACCCAGCTTTTGGCCAGGGTCAACGCCGCTCTTGAGGCCTGGCTGTTGACCACGATGTCGCCTCGTGGATTGACCAGCCCTCCGTCYGGTTGGCTGCTGATCCATTCCAGCGCATTACACGTCAGGCCTTCGTAGGCACGCCCTTGAAAGATGTACCCCCAGGCGTTGGCGTTGCCGGCATTGCGCTCGGCCTGTTGTACATCCTTGGCGGTAGCGGTCATTTCCTCCCAAGTCTGGGGGACTTGCTTGTTGTATTTCTCGAGCAAGTCCTTGCGGTAATACAGCAGGCCCGAGTCGGTGAACCACGGCATCGTCACCAGCCGTCCGTTCACCGTGGCGTTGTCCACCTGTGCCTGGAAGTAGCCTTGGGTTGCATCGGCGGGCAGCACCTCGCGCAGATCCAGCAGATGTTTGGCCAGCATCCCCGGCCACACCATGTCGATCTGAATGATGTCGATGTCGCTGGACTGCGCACTGAGGATCTGTTGATAGAACGACAACCGCTCGGTTGCCGAGTTAGGCGTGGACACCACCTCGACGTGATTGCCGGTCTGTTGAGACCACGCCTCGACGGCCTCTTTGCACAGTTGTAATTCCGCGCCCACCGCACCGCAGGAAATCGTCAGATTGGCTGCGCTGGAGAGGGATGKAAGCCCGGCGCAAAGGGCAAGCAGTGCTGCTGGAAAGAGTGATTTGAGCTGTTTCATAAAGCCCTCTTTATTTTTGTTTTTAGAAAAGTTAACGTTAACATCGCCAAATGTAGCAGCGTATTTGCGATGAGGCATCCTTTTTTTCGTGGATTTTGACAATTAACAATTCACGAAAAAAAGGCCGGTCGCAGGACAAAAAATAAAAACAAAACAGGAAATCCCCCATGCAGAAAGCATCAAGCTGGCTACTCGCAGGCGTACTCGGCACCTCGGCGGCCACTGCTCAGGCCGCGACTCTGGAAGAACGCATGGCCGCGTTTGAAGCCCGCGCCAGCGCTGCGGAAAAACGTGCAGCCGCCGCCGAACAACAAACCCAGGCGCTCGCCAGGGAATTGCAGCAGCTCAAACAGTCCACTCCCGCCTTGCAGCCTGTTGCGTCCACTGCGACCGCCACTGCGGCGCCCACTTTGGATACGCGGTTGGCAAAACTCGAAGCCCGTCAGCAAAGCCTGGAGAAGGAGGGCAGTACCGGACACCTCACCGACGGGTTCAGCTTCAAGGGCTACGCCCGCTCGGGATTGCTGATCAACGATGGCCTGGGGGGCGGGCGGGGCGGTCCTTATACAACGCCTGCCGGTTCAGTCGGTGGTGCAGTTGGGCGACTGGGTAATGAAGACGATACTTACATGCGTATAGACCTGTCGAAAGAAGCCTATGCGCAGAACGGCACCCATTCCAAATTCACGGTTTCCATCGCCGATGGAGTGGAAAGCTCCAATG
>NZ_JBFTMK010000081.1:0-25135 GCF_056396965.1 Pseudomonas sp. 05N434 | reverse complement strand
GTCCAGGGTTTCGAAATGCTGGCCCTTGCCGACATTGCTCAGATGAATATCCGCCGCTTTCAACCAGGCTTTCCAGTCCCGTTCATCCCGGGTCGGATGCAGTAACAAGTGCTGTTGCAGGTCTGCCGGTGTCTGCAAGGCCAGTGGCCCTTCAAGCATCGGCCGGGAACACACGGGCGTCAGTTGCTCATCGAACAAATGATGGGAGGCCAGTGAGCTCTCCGGCGGCGGGCCATACATCACCGCCGCGTCGAATTGTTCACGATGAAAGTCCACGCCGTGTTTCACCGTGGTGGTCAATTCCACCGGCACATCCGGGCGTTCCTTTTGCCACTGCAACAGGCGCGGCAACAGCCAGCGCATCACGCAGGTCGGCGCCTTGAGTTGCAAGGTTTCGCGCTTCTCGCCGATCTGCTCCACGGCCTCATCGATCAGGCCGAAAATCTGCTGCACCCGTGGCAACCACTCACGTCCTTCGGCGGTCAGGCTCAAGCCCCGCGCCTGGCGAATGAACAGTTCATAGCCCAGATGATCTTCCAGCCCGGCGATCTGCCGGCTCACCGCGCCTTGGGTGATGTGCAGCTGTTCGGCGGCCCGGGTGAAGTTGCAGCACTGCGCGGTGATCAGAAAAGTGTGCAGCGCCGGCAGGGGAGGCAGTCGTTTCATTGGGATCCAAGGTATGACGTGAGGACATGGCTAGTATGACTTTTTATCCATTGTTGCGGCTACGTGTCGCCCGTTCCAATGAGGCCATTCCCGGGCCTGCCAATCCATCATAAACACTGCGCAGGCCCGGCGTCTCAAACGAACAAAAAGGGCAAACACATGGCGACGTGCGGCGAAGTATTGGTCAAGTTACTCGAAGATTACGGGGTCGAGCAGGTGTTCGGCATTCCCGGGGTGCATACCGTGGAGCTGTATCGCGGGCTGGCCCGTTCGAGCATCAACCACGTCACTCCACGTCACGAACAGGGCGCCGGGTTCATGGCCGACGGCTATGCCCGCACCAGCGGCAAACCGGGCGTGTGCTTCATCATCACCGGTCCAGGCATGACCAACATCACCACCGCCATGGGCCAGGCTTACGCCGACTCGATCCCGATGCTGGTGATCTCCAGCGTGCAATCGCGCAGCCAATTGGGCGGCGGGCGCGGCAAGCTGCATGAGCTGCCGAACCAGAGCGCACTGGTCGGCGGCGTGGCGGCGTTCTCCCATACCTTGATGTCGGCGGCGGAATTGCCGGGCGTGTTGGCGCGGGCCTTCGCGCTGTTCCAGGCCGGGCGTCCGCGTCCGGTGCACATCGAAATCCCGTTGGACGTACTGGTCGAAGAGGCCGATGACCTGCTCTCCAGCGTGCCAGTGAACATCGATCGTGCCGGTGCTTCGCCCAGCGCGATCAGCCGCATGACCGACCTGCTGGCCGGTGCCAAACGCCCATTGATTCTCGCGGGTGGCGGCGCCATCGATGCGGCGGCCGAGCTGACTGAACTGGCCGAGCTGCTGGATGCGCCAGTGGCCCTGACCATCAATGCCAAAGGCATGCTCGAATCCAGCCATCCGCTGCTGATCGGTTCGACCCAAAGCCTGGTGGCCACCCGTGCGCTGGTGGCCGAGGCTGACGTGGTGCTGGCCATCGGCACCGAACTGGCCGAAACCGATTACGACATCACCTTCGCCGGCGGTTTCGAAATCCCGGGCGTGCTGCTGCGCGTGGACATCGACCCAGACCAGACCGTGCGTAATTACCCGCCGAAGGTGGCGTTGGTGGCCGACTCGCGCAATGCCGCCCAGGCCCTGCTGAGTGCGCTGTCCCACAAGTCGCTGGCCGAGCGCCGCAATGACTGGGGCCAGGTGCGCGCCGCTCGCTTGCGAGAAGAGCTCGCCGCGACCTGGGACGCCCCGACCCTGGCCCAGACCCGCTTCCTGGAAACCGTGCTGTACGAATTGCCGAACGCGGTGTTCGTCGGCGATTCGACCCAACCGGTGTACACCGGCAACCTGACCTTCAACCCGGAGCGTCCGCGTCGCTGGTTCAACTCGTCCACCGGTTACGGCACCCTCGGTTACGCCTTGCCGGCGGCGATTGGCGCCTGGCTCGGTGGCAGCGTCGAAGGCGGCACGCGCCCTCCGGTGGTGTGCCTGATCGGCGACGGCGGCCTGCAATTCACCTTGCCGGAACTGGCCAGTGCGGTGGAAGCGCGTACGCCGGTGATCGTGTTGCTGTGGAATAACCAGGGCTACGAAGAGATCAAGAAATACATGGTCAACCGCGCCATCGAGCCGGTGGGCGTGGACATCTATACCCCGGACTTTATCGGTGTGGCCAAGGCCCTGGGCTGTGCGGCCGAAGCGGTCAACAGTGTTGACAGCTTGCGTGATGCGTTGCGCCTGGCCACCGATCGTCAGGGCCCGACCCTGATTGAAATCGACCAGACCCAGTGGATGAAGGCGGTGTCGCAATGAGTGCTCCCATGACCTTTCCGACGACCCTCGACGGCCTGTTCATCGATGGCCAATGGTCCGCTGGCAACGAACATCTGCGCGTGATCAACCCGGCGACCGAAGCCCTGCTGACCACCGTTAACGGCGGCGATGCACACGCTGTCGATCAGGCCGTCACCGCGGCGGCCAACGCTTTTAAGCAATGGTCGAAAACCACCGGAGCCGAGCGTGGGGCGATCCTGCGCAGAATCGCCGCAGGCGTGCAGGCCGGGCGTGAACAGTTGATGAAGTTGCAGTCGAGCAACAACGGCAAACCGCTGTTCGAAGCGGCCATCGACGTCGACGACGTGATCGCCACCTTCGAGTATTACGCCGGTCTGGCTGAAGGCCTGGACGCGAAACAAGACAGTGTCGTGGCATTGCCGAGCGACGATTTCAGCGCCCGTTTGCGCCGCGAACCGTGCGGTGTGGTGGGGCTGATCGTGCCGTGGAATTTCCCGATGGTCACCACCGCCTGGAAACTCGCCCCGGCCCTGGCCGCCGGTTGCTGCGTGGTGCTCAAACCGTCTGAAGTGACGCCGCTGCCGGAACTGGAACTGGCGACGATCATTGCCGAGGCCGGTGTGCCAAACGGTGTGTTCAACCTGGTCTGCGGCACCGGCCTTGCGGTCGGCGCACCGCTGTCGGCTGACCCGCGCATCGCCAAGATTTCCTTCACCGGCAGCAACGCGGTGGGCGTGCAGGTGATGCAGCGGGCAGCGGAAACCGTGAAAGGCGTGAGCCTGGAACTGGGCGGTAAATCCTCGCTGCTGGTGCTCGCCGATGCCGACATCGAACTGGCTGTGGAAGTGGCCTGCGGCGGCGGTTTCTTCAACGCCGGGCAGATGTGTTCGGCGACCAGTCGTGTGCTGGTTGCCGATGAGTTGGCGGATGAATTTGTCGCGCGATTAAAGGCCCGTGCCGAAGCCATTCGCGTGGCCGACCCGTTCGACCCGAACGTGGAAATGGGCGCACTGGTCAACCAGGCGCAATACCAGCGGGTGCTGGGCCACATCGATCGCGGTTTGAGCGCTGGCGCGAAGCTGATCTGCGGCGGCAATCGTCCGGCAGACCTGTCGCGCGGCTACTTTTTGCAGCCGACCGTTTTCATCGACGCGCCCCTCGACAGTGCGTTGTGGTGCGAAGAGATTTTCGGCCCGGTGATTTGCGTGCGCAGTTTCAGCTCTGAAGCCGAGGCGATCGCCTTGGCCAACGACAGCCCGTTCGGTCTGGTGGCCAGTGTGGTCACGCGCGACAGCGAGGCCGCCGATCGGGTCGCCAACGCTTTGCAGGCGGGGCTTGTGTGGATCAACGCGCCGCAAGTGATCTTCCCGCAGACCGCCTGGGGTGGCTACAAACAGAGCAGCATCGGCCGCGAATTGGGGCCGTGGGGCTTGCAGGCTTTCCAGGAAATCAAACACGTGATTCGGGCCGTCTGACAGCACGAAAACAGTGAGCGCATGCCTCTTGATGAGGCATGCGCCAACGTCATGGCTTCAATGAGTATTTATCGATAGTCAGGTGTTTTGCACGACCTCAGGATGAACCCGCCGGTCAAGCTCAAGTCCTTTGAAACCGGGGACTTCAAGCCGAACTGGCCGCGCGGATGCAACGGTTGCGACCAACCTCATACTTAAAAAAACAAAGGGAGTCCTTCATGGGCGAGCACGATCTGAACAGACGTCAATTCATCAAAACCGTGGGCGTGGCCTCGGTTGCCGCGGCAGCCATGAGCATGCCGTTCATCAAGGCCAACGCCAGCGACACGCGCTTTGCGGGCAAGACCCTGCGCCTGCTGACCTGGTCCGATGACACTGGCCTTGCAGCACTGCGCAACATCGCGGCGACCTTCGAAGACAAGTACGGCTGCAAGGTCATCGCTGACCGCACCGGCAGTACCTCGGAAATGGTCGCCAAACTCAAGGCCGGCGGTGATCGTCCACAGTACGACATCATCACCCTGGCCGGCGTCGGCGCCGAAGGCCTGGCCGCCGCCAACCTGCTGGAAAAACCCGACCTCAACCGCATCCCCAACCTGGTGGACGTGCCGGAGAAATATCGCACCGGCGCCAATGGCCACGGTATCGGTTACCTGCTGTGGTGCAACAGCCTGGTCTACAGCACCCGTACCCAGAAAGAAGCCCCGGACAGCTACGCCGCGATGTGGGACGCCGACCTGGCGCCGAACATTTTCCTGCCGCCGCCGAACTGGACCGAGGCCATGGACCTGATCATCATCGCCGCCAAACTGGCCGGTGGTGACGAACACAACATCGAGCCGGGCTTCAAGAAACTCGCCGAGCTCAAGAGCCGCGTGGTGACCCTGGGTGAAAACCCGAACCAGATCGCCGAGCTGTTCCGTACCGGGTCCCTGGACATGGGCGGCTTGTACGCACCGGCGTTTTTCCCCAAACAGATCCGCGACCCGGCCTACGGTCTGGGCGCCACGTTCGGCATGAAGGAAGGTTTCTACACCGACCTGATGCTCTCGGTGATGCCGAAAAACCGTCCGGGCGATACCGACCTGGCCTACGCCTTCATCAACCACTCTCTGGACCCGCTGGTGCAGGGCAAGATGGCCGAAGACATCTACAACGGTCCGGTCAACGCCAAGGCGATCATCTCCGCCGAAGCCCGCAAGAGCCCGTATATCCTTACGCCGGAGCAGATCGCCGAGAAGGCGATCATGCACGACAACGCCTTCCTGGCCACCGTGCATGACCAATGGATTCGTCGTTACACGGAAATCTTTTCTTCCTGATTTCTGCGGTTTGAAGATTCATTGTGGCGAGGGAGCTTGCTCCCGCTCGGCTGCGTAGCAGCCGCAAAACCAGGCACCGCGTTCTATCTGAAAGGGCGCGGTGATTGATTGGGGTCGCTGCGCAACCCAGCGGGAGCAAGCTCCCTCGCCACAGGTTTTGCCGAATCTCAGTCTTGCTGCTTTCCATTGACGAGACCCTTGCTATGGAACACCAACCTCTGACCCATCCGGTAAGCGTCGCACCCACGCGCGCTAATCGGGGTGTCTCACCGACAGTGCGTGCGTGGTTTTTCCTGTCGCCGTCGATGCTGTTTCTCGGCGTGCTGATTGYCGCCAGCCTCCTGGTGCTGCGCATGAGCGTGGGCACCAAAGGTGCGGAGTGGTCCGGCTTCAGCCTGGCCAGTTACGCGCAATTGCTGGAACCGTACTACCTCAAATCCTTGCTGCTGACCCTGCGCCTGGCGCTGATCAGCGCGGTGATCGCGGTGCTGCTGGCGATCCCGGTGGCCTACACCATGTCGCGGCTGACCTCACCGTTCGTGCGGCGGATTTTCCTGGCGGCGGTGCTGTTGCCGTTGCTGGTCAACCTGTTGCTGCAAAGCTACGGCTGGCTGGTGATTCTCGGCCCGGGCGGGATGCTCAATCAGGCGCTGATGGGCCTGGGCCTGATCAAGCGGCCGATCATGCTGCTGTACAACCAGAACGGCGTATTGATGGGCCTGGTGCAAACCGCGTTCCCGTTGGCTGTGCTGCCGATTGCCAGTGCCATGCGCGGAGTCGCCCGCACTTACGAAGAAGCCGCTGCAACCTTGGGCGCCAGTCGCCTGCAGGTGTTTCGCCAAGTGGTGTTGCCGATGAGTTTTCCGGGGATCATCACCGGCGCGACGTTGGTGTTTGCCTACAACGCCAGCAGCTTCGTGGTGCCTTTGCTGCTCGGCGGTCGGCGCGTGCCGATGCTGGCGGTGATGGTCCATGACCAGATCGCCCCGCTGATGAATTGGCCCGCCGCGTCCGCTGCCGGCGTGGTGCTGATCGTTACCACCCTGGCAATCATGACCTTGTCCGAATACATCACTGGCCGTCGTCGGCGCATGCTGGAGGCTTCCCAATGAGCACTTTGATCAAGAAGCGTCAGTCGTTGCTGCCGGGCGATACCGGCAAGTTCGCCGGCATCCTCTCGGGCTTCATTTTGCTGTTGGCGGTGCTGCCGATCCTGACCATGATCGTCATGTCGTTCAGCGGCGCCTCGAACCTCGACTTTCCGCCCAGCAGCTACAGCCTGCAATGGTACAAGGCCGCCTGGCACACGTTCGTCTCACCGGATGCCAGCGACGTGCTGAGCCTGGGCAAAGCCATGAGCACCAGCCTGATGGTGGCCTGCCTGACCATGATCTTCGCCACGATCATCGCGGTGCCGGCGGCTTACGCGCTGACCCGTTGCGAGTTCCGCGGCAAGGCCGTGGCGCTGCAATTGATGTCGCTGCCACTGGTGTTCCCGATGGTGGTGTTGGGCCTGGCCTTGCTGCTGGTGTTCGACAGCCTGCCATTCCAGATCACCACCTCGCGGCTGGTGATTGCCCATGTGATTCTAGCGCTGCCGTTCGTGGTGAAGAACTGCACGGCAGCGATGCTCTCCATCGGCAGCGAAGTCGAAGAGGCCGCGCAAATGCTCGGCGCTTCACCGACTCGGGCGATTGTCGATGTGGTGGTGCCGTTGATGAAGTCGGGGATTCTGGCGGGCATGCTGCTGGCGTTCATCGTCTCGTTCAACGAATTCACCGTGACCTATTTCCTCTACACCATCGACGTCATGACCGTGCCGATCTGGATGTACAGCCGCACCGTGTCTTCGCTCGACCCTACCGTTTTCTCGTTTGCCGTGCTGATCGTGCTGATCGACTTCGTGCTCATTTGGGCGCTGGAAAAGTTGGTTGGCGAAGGCGGCGTTTCGTTCTGATTTCTTGAGGTGATTCAAATGACTGGTCTGATTCTGGAAAACGTCGAGAAACATTACGGCTCGGCCTGCGCGGTAAAGGATGTAAACCTGCATTTGCCCGAGGGCAAACTGGTGTGTTTCCTCGGCCCGTCGGGCTGCGGTAAAACCACTTTGCTGCGGATGATCGCCGGGCTCGAAACCCTGACCGGCGGCGAGATTCGCCTGGACGGTGAAGACATCGGCCATACCCCTGCGCATCAGCGCAATTTCGGCATGGTGTTTCAATCCCTGGCGCTGTTCCCGCACATGACGGTGGGGGAGAACATTGCCTATCCGCTGAAACTGCGTGGGGTCAGCAAGGCTGATCAGCAGGCGCGGGTGGTGGAGTTGCTTGAGCTGATTCAACTGCAGGAAATGATTGATCGCCCGGTGGCGAAACTCTCCGGCGGTCAGCGTCAGCGTGTGGCGATTGCCCGGGCGATTGCTTCGCGGCCGAAAATCCTGCTGCTCGACGAACCGCTGTCGGCGCTGGACGCCAAGTTACGCGAGTCGATGCAGGTGGAAATCCGTCAGCTGCAACAGCGCTTGAACATCACCACCATCATGGTCACCCACGACCAGCGCGAAGCCATGACCATGGCCGACATCGTGGTGGTGCTGGGTGAGCATCGGGTGCAGCAGGTGGGCACGCCGATTGAGATTTATCGGCACCCGGCCAACGAATTCGTCGCGGACTTCATCGGTTCGGGGAATATTTTCCCGGCCACGGCGTTGGGCAATGGCAAGGTCAGCCTGCCCGGCGGTGATGCGCTGCAAGTGCCGATCTGCAGCAGCATCGTGGTGGGGGAGAAGGTGAAAATGCTGATTCGCCCCGAAGACCTGCAGCTGWCGCAACCGCAGGCCACGGCGGGGAATCGCTTGCTGGGCAAGGTGACGTTTGTGCGGGATATCGGCGCGACCATCGAAACCACCGTCGAATGTTCCGGGGTGTCGTTTACCGCGTTGAGCACGCCGTGTCAGGACGTTGGGTTGAGCATTGGCAATCCGGTGTCGGTGACCTTGCCGGCTGAGGCGTGCCGAGTACTGAGCGCCTGAACAAACACCCCCATCCTCGTAGGAGCGAGGCTTGCCCGCGAAGGCTATTTCATACTCAGCATTGATGCTGGCTGATACGACGCCTTCGCGGGCAAGCCTCGCTCCTACAGGGTATGAATCTGATTACACGGACAACCGCAACCGCGCCAAATCCCGCAGCGGCGGTGCCCCGAACAATCGGCTGTACTCGCGGCTGAACTGCGAAGGGCTTTCATACCCCACCCGATACCCTGCCGCCGACGCTTCCAGCCCTTCGGCCAGCATCAACCGCCGCGCTTCTTGCAGGCGCAGCTGTTTCTGATATTGAAGCGGACTCATCGCCGTCATCGCCTTGAAGCGGTGATGCAGCGTCGACACGCTCAGGTTCACTTCCCGCGCCAGATCATCGATGCGCAGCGGTTGCTCATAATTGCCGTTGAGCCATTTGATCGCCTGGCCGATGCGATGGCTCTGGCTGTTGGCGATGGCAATCTCATACAGCCGATGCCCCTGCTGGCTGCGCAACAGCCGATACAGAATCTCCCGACGAATCAGCGGCGCCAGCATGGCGATGTCTTTCGGTGTGTCCAGCAAACGCGCCAGGCGCAGCACGGCGTCGAGCATGGCCGCGTCGATCCGCTCGACATACAGGCCTCGGCCCGTGGGCCGTGTGGGCAGGCCGATGGGGCCGGCGTCGGCAATCAGCGCGGTGATTTCCGCCGGGTCGATGTCCAGCCGCACCGCGAGGATCGGTTCTTCGGGCGAGGCATTCACCACCCGCCCGCTCAGGGGCATCGAGACCGATACCACCAGGTAATTCAGCGGGTCGTAATTGAAGTGTTCGTCCGCCAACCGAACTTCCTTGCGTCCCTGGGCCATGATGCACAGGGCCGGTTGGGCCAGCCCCGGGGCGAAATCATGGGATTTGCTGTGACGCGACATGAACAGCGAACCGACGGCGGTGGCGTAGGAACCATCGTCCAGCGTGTTGCGACGGATGAGGTCGGCCAGTTCCGCGCGCTGTTTTTCCATGTCAGCKGGAAGCGGAGCCTGAAAGTGATCGAGCGACGACATGCAGGGAATCCTCCGTGAAGTGTTGGTCATGGGCCGAGCTTAAATTTGTGCAAGGGACAGCGGTAGACACATCCTGTCAAAAGCTTGCCTGATTCTGCGCGGGGTGAATACACGAGGCTGCCATAGCAGGGCAACGTGGATGAAACTTGCTTAAAAGTGGTGTGACAGCGGTGTGACAATACTTTGCGCGCTGTTACAGAGGCTTTTTGCAGTTGCGCAGGATTGTGCAATAAGCCGGCAGAAATCGACTAACGCTGACTGTGATGCGCCGCCTAATCTTGGATCCTGTCGCAGCCCGTCCCACGGCTGCCACTCGACTCCCTGGGAGGGTTGAACATGTCTACGCAGATCCCCGTCAGTCATATGGCCTTCGTTCGCGCCCGCGCCGGGCGTTCGGCAGAACTCGGTGCGCGCCTGAGCGCCCTGATCGAACCGTCGCGCAACGCGCCGGGTTGCCTGAGCTTCGCCCTGCAGCACTCGCAATGTGATCCCGAGCTGTGGCTGGTGTCCGGTTTCTGGGCCAGCCAACAGGCGATGACCGCTTACTTCGGCAGCCCGGCGATGCAGATTTTTGCCGAACTGGTGCAGGAAATGGTGGTCAACAGCCTGGATTTCCATACTTTCAAGGATGTCTCGGCGACCCAGGCCCTCGGCCAGTCCCAGGCAGCGGTACACAAACTGGCCGGTTGAGGGTTTAATGGCGCAACTCTCCATTAGCCAGGATCCGCGACATGGCACGTAAAGCCTTTGAACACTTCGAAGCCGTTTCAGCAGTAGTACCGAGCGAGGGCGGTTACCACGCCGCGATTGCCGTCAAAGCCCTCGGTGGTTCCGGTGCCCCGGTTTTTCACAAAGTGCTGGAAGGCCAGACGTTCAAGACCGCTCATGAAGCCGACGAGGCCGCGGCCAAAGAGCTGACCCACCTCAAAGACGTCAAACAAGACGCCGACCTGCTCTGGTAATCACTTGACCGCCCCCGGGCGGAACATCTTGAACAGTGCCTCTGGCCCCAGCTGAAAATAATCCGCTGGCCCGCCGCCGCGCAGAATCGGTTCTGCCGCGGCGGTGTCGTACACCCCATCCTTCAACAGCCATTTGGCGATGTGCACGGCGACCACTTCGCCGAGAATCAGCCAGCTCGGCACCACTTCCTTGTTGGCGCGCTGCAACTGAATGATCTGCGTGACCTTGCACTCGAAGGACACCGGGCTTTCGGCGACCCGTGGCACCTGAATGATCTTCGACGCGGCGGTGGTCAGCCCGGACAGTTCGAACTCGTTGACTTCCGGCCCGACCATGGCGCAGCTCTGGTTCATCTGCTCGGCCAGCGGACGCGTCGCCAGGTTCCAGGCGAACTCGCCGGTCTGCTCGATGTTGTTCAGGCTGTCTTTGCGCCCGACACTGGAAAACCCGATGATCGGCGGGATGTAGTTGAAGGCGTTGAAGAAGCTGTAGGGCGCCAGGTTCAGGCGACCGTTGGCGTCCTGGGAGGAAATCCAGCCGATGGGACGCGGGCCGACGATGGCGTTGAACGGGTCATGGGGCAGGCCATGGCCGTTGGCGGGTTCGTAGAAATGGATATCGTCGGGCATGGAGTGAATTCCTGAGGGCGTCCGGGAGGTGAGCATGGTGCAAGGGCCAGCGGCAGATTTCAATCAGTGGGAGTGGGGCTTCTGTGGCGATCACCGGGTTTTGCTTTCCCCAGAAATGACTAAGCCCGGCCAGAGCCGGGCTGTGTGGTGCGTACAGGGATCAGTTGGTACGGGCAGCGTCGGTGCGATCGACGCTGTCGGTAGCGACTTTGGCCGCGTCGGTGCGGCTGTCGTCTGCGGTGTTGCTTTGCGCAGTGAAGACGGCGGAACCGGTGCGGTCGTAACCATCGGCGGCGAAGGTATTGGCCGCCAGCACAGAGAGGGTCAGGGCAAGCATCAGTTTGGTTTTCATGGGTAACTCCAGTTTGCACATTGCAATGAATTGATCGACGGGGGGCAGGATGCGTACTGGGCATTAACCAGCGATTAATCGGGCTCTCTTGTCTGCGTGACAGAATTTTCATCCTGCACTTACCTATTTTTCACCGCTCCACCGCCAGTCTGCGCACCGGTCAATAACCCGAAGAAACGACTGCCACGAACTGGAGCTTGCCTTGAATGAATAAACTTCCTCAGATCACCCTGGCGTTCTGGGTCATGAAAATCTGCGCAACGACCCTGGGTGAGTACTGGATCGTGATTCTGTCGACCAGCACCGCAGGCACCACCATGTCCGACTTCATGGACCGCACCCTTGAATTGGGCTACGCCACGGGTTCGATGATCCTGATTGCGATTCTGCTGGGGATATTCGCGGCCTGGCGCTTGAGCGGCGATTCGCTGAACGTCACCAAGGTCCAGACCTTCCGGGGCGAGATGTTCTATTGGATGGCGATTCTGTTTTCCAACACCCTGGGCACGGCGCTTGGCGATTACCTGGCCGACGACTCGGGCCTGGGTTTTGCCGGCGGCGCACTGTTGATCGGTTCGACCATTGCGCTGGTGGTGCTGTTGAAATACTTCACGAAGATTTCGTCGGTGCTGCTGTTCTGGGTGGCGTTCGTGTTGACGCGGCCATTCGGCGCAACCTTGGGCGACTTCCTGACCAAACCCCATGCAAAGGGTGGCCTGGATTTGGGCACCATCGGTTCTTCGCTGGTGTTGGCGGGGGTTCTGGTGGTGATGATTGCGGGGGCGTCTTACGTGCAGGGCAAGTACGCGAAGCAGACGGCGGCTGAGTTGACCTGATACCGAGGTGTCCCGTTCGCGGGCAAGCCTCGCTCCTACAGATGATCGCGTACCCCTGTAGGAGCGAGGCTTGCCCGCGAAGAGGCCGGTACAGCCGCCATCAATGTTGCTGTCAGTCGGTCTCGATCCGCGAATGCTTGCGGGTGTCTTTCATGGTCACGTACACCAGCAACGACACCGCGATGCACGCCGTGACATACCAGTAGTAACCGGTTTCCATGCCGATGCTCTTGAACCACAGGGCGATGTATTCAGCGGTGCCGCCGAAGATCGACACGGTCAGTGCGTACGGCAGGCCGACGCCCAGGGCGCGGATTTCGGTCGGGAACAATTCGGCTTTGACCACCGCGTTGATCGAGGTGTAGCCGCTGACGATGATCAGCGCCGCCATGATCAGGAAGAACGCGCCCCACCAGCTCTGGATGGTGTGCAGGGTGGTCAGGATCGGTACGGTGAACAGCGTCCCGAGAATGCCGAAGGCAATCAGGATCGGCCGCCGACCGACTTTATCCGACAGCCCGCCGATGATCGGTTGCAGGCACATGAACAGGAACAGCGTGGCCGCGGAAATCGTGGTGGAGTCGGAGATGCTCATGCCGACGGTGTTCACCAGGTATTTCTGCATGTACGTGGTGTAGGTGTAGAACGCCAGCGTGCCGCCCATGGTCAGGCCGACCACGGTCATCAGTTCCTTGGGATGGCGCAGCAAGGTGCGCATCGCGCTTTCTCGGGCTTTCTCTTTCTTGGTGAACGACTCGGTTTCTTCCATGCCGCGACGCAGGTATAGCGCGACCACGGCACACAGCGCGCCGATGGCGAACGGAATGCGCCAGCCCCAGGCGTACAGCTCTTCGGTGGTCAGGAAGTTTTGCAGCACGATCAGCACACCCAGGGCGATGAGCTGGCCGGAGATCAGCGTCACGTACTGGAAACTGGAGTAGAAGCCGCGACGTTCCTTGGTCGCCATCTCGCTGAGGTACGTTGCCGAGGTGCCGTACTCACCCCCCACCGACAAACCTTGCAGCAGGCGGGCGAACACCAGCAGGATCGGCGCGCCGATACCGATGGTTTCATAGCCCGGGCTCAGGGCGATCAGCAGCGAGCCGAAGCACATCAGGTAGACCGACGCCATGAGCGCGGCTTTACGGCCGGCCTTGTCGGCGTAGAGGCCCATCAGCCAACCGCCGATCGGGCGCATCAAAAAGCCCACGGCGAAGATTGCGGCGGTGTTGAGCAGTTGGGCGGTGGTGTCGCCTTTGGGGAAGAAGACTTTGGCGAAGTACAGGGAGAAGGCGGCGTAGACGTACCAGTCATACCACTCGACCATGTTGCCGACAGAGCCGCTGAAGATCGATTTGATCCGGCTGGCGGTGCTTCTTTCTTTAGCCGGCACGGCAGCCGACCCAAGGGGCAGGGCGTTGGAGTTATCCATTGAAGGATCCTTCGTTTAATTGTTTTTGTGGAGCGCGTGTAAACGCAGCCTGCAGGGGCTATAGCAGGAGCTGTGCCAAGGGGAGGAGGGCCGGTTTAGAGGGGGTGAGAGGTTTTGTTGAGCGGATAGTCGCTCAAGGTATGCGTAAGTATGAGCGGATTTCCGCCGATCACTTGTGGCGAGGGGGCTTGCCCCCGTTGGAGTGCGAAGCGCTCCCCGGCATTTTTTCAGGTACACCACATTTGCAGATTTTACGACTGCTTCGCAGCCGAACGGGGCGATGCGGCGTTCCGACAAGCCCCCTCGCCACAGGTCATGTGTCGGATATGAACATCTCCCGGCTCAAGCCATGGCGCTGCATCTTTTCATTGAAGGTCCGGCGCGGCAGTTGCAGTTCTTCAAGCACCGCTTTCACATCGCCCTTATGCCGGGTCAGCGCCGCGCGCAAGCAATGCGCTTCGAAGGCTTCCGCCTGCGCCGCCAGTGACTGGCCGGGATCGATCCCCACCGGTTCCGGTTCGCCGAGGCCCAGCACCTGGCGCTCGGCGACGTTGGCCAGCTCGCGCACATTGCCTGGCCAGTCGTGGCTCAGCAGATGGCTCAATTGCGGCCCGCTCAACGGTGGAAAGGTACGGCCAAGACGTTCGGCGGCACTTTGCGCGAAGAACTCGAACAACAGCGGAATGTCTTCACGCCGATCGCGCAACGGCGGCAGCCGCAGCTCGGCGACGTTCAAGCGATAGGCCAAATCCTCGCGAAAACGCCCGGCCCGGGCTTCATCCAGCAAGTCGGGTTTGGTCGCGGCGATGATCCGCAAATCCACGTGGATACTCTGATTGGAGCCCAATCGCTCGAGCTTCTGCTCCTGCAACACCCGCAGCAGTTTCACCTGCTGCGCCAGCGGCATGCTTTCGATTTCATCGAGAAACAGTGTGCCGCCGTCGGCGTATTCGAGCTTGCCGATGCGTTTGCCCTGGGCGCCGGTGAACGCGCCGCTCTCATGGCCGAACAGTTCGGCCTCGAACAACTGCTCGGGAATCGCCGCGCAGTTCAGCGCGACAAAGGGTTGGTCGGCGCGGGGGCCGAAGTCGTGCAGGCAGCGGGCAACCAGTTCCTTGCCGCTGCCGGTTTCGCCACGGATCAGCACATTGACCGGCAGCGTCGCCAGATCCAGCACTTGCCGGCGCAGCGTCTGCAAACCACGGGACACTCCCAGCAGGGTGGCATCGAGTTTGGCGCGATTGTCGGCCTGTTCGTGCAGGGCACGGTTTTCCAGCACCAGCCGGCGCTTGTCCAGCGCCCGACGCAGGCTGCTCAGCAGGGTTTCCGGGCTGAAGGGTTTTTCGAGGAAATCGTAGGCGCCATCGCGCATCGCTTCGACGGCCATCGGCACATCGCCGTGACCGGTCAGCAAGATCACCGGTAAATCGGCGTCGCGGCGCTGCACTTCGGCCAGCAGTTCCAGCCCGCTCATGCCGGGCATGCGCACATCGCTGAGAATCACCCCAGGGAAGTGTTTCGGCAGTTGCGCCAGGCACTCATCGGCGCGGCTGAACAGCTGCACCTCGAACCCCGACAGGCTCAGCCACTGTTCGACGGCGCTGCGGATGCTGCTTTCGTCATCGACCACCATCACCGAATTGAGCATCAGGCAGCTACCTCCAGATCAATGGGCAACGTCAGGCTGAACACCGCGCCTTTTTCGCCATTATCGGCGCTCAGGCGTCCGCCCGCTTCGTGGACGATGGCAAAGGACACGGCCAGCCCCAAGCCCAGGCCATCACCCACCGGCTTAGTGGTAAAGAATGGATCGAACACCTGGCTCAAGTGTTCTTCGGCAATGCCGCCGCCATTGTCGATCACACTCAGGCGCCATAGCTGTTCATCGGCTTCGAGACGAATTTCCAGACGCTTGCAGGGTTTGCCCTGCATGGCGTCCAGGGCGTTGCGCAGCAGGTTGATCAGCACCTGTTCCAGACGAATCGCATCGCCACGTACCCAGGCCGGACGGGTCAGGTGCAGCACCAGGCTGACCTGTTCATCGCGCAGGCGCGCGTCGAGCAATTGCAGGGCCTGATCCACCACCGCCGCCAGATCCAGTCGTTCGCGCAAACCGCTGGGGCTTTTGCGCGCGAAGGTTTTCAGGTGGCCGGTGAGGGCGGCCATGCGCGTGAGCATGTCGTCCACCGGTTTGAGCGCCTTGTAGGCGTCGTCGACCCGGCCGTGATCGAGTAGCAACCTCAGCGTAGCAAGCTGCATGCGCTGGGCGGTCAGGGGCTGATTGATTTCATGGGCCAGCGCTGCGGACATCTGCCCCAGCGCCGCGAGTTTGGCCGATTGGGTGCAAGGTCCAGCCTTCAGTGCTCAGCGGCAGCGATTCCCACAGGTAGTTTGCCGTGCCGTCAGGTCCGACGACGCGCGCCAGATCACTGTTGTCGTCAAAGCGCTGCAGCGATTGGTAATCCAGCGGTGTCAGCGGTTGTTTGTCGTATTGGCGGGTGGCCTTGAGCTCGGTGTGATCGCTGTCGTTCAACGGTTTCAACAGGCGATAGCGCCAGCCCGGCTGGTTGGCAATGAAGATGATCCCGCGCGCATCGCTGACCAGCAACGTGTCGCTGCCCTGACGCCATTCGCGCTCCAGTTCCGGGAATTCCAGTTTCACCACCATGGCGCCGAGGAACTCGCCGCTGTCGCGGGTCACCGCGCTGGAGAGAAAGTAACCGGGAATGCCACTGGTGACGCCTACCGCATAAAAGCGCCCGGCGCCCTGGGTGCGGGTCTGGCTGAAGTAAGGGCGAAAACCGTAGTTGTGGCCGACGTAACTGCTGGGCAAACGCCAATTGCTGGCGGCCACGGCCAGGCCGGTGCGGTCGAGCAGTTCCAGAGTCGAGGACTGCGCCGCACCGTTGATTTTTTCCAGTTTGCGGTTCAGTGCGTCCTGTTGCTCAGGCGTTACCGGGCCATCGAGCGCGGCGCGCAACTCCGGGTCCAGTGCCAGCACGGCGGGCAGGGCTCGGTAGCGGTCGATCAGGGTATGCAGGGAATTGGCGTACAGCGCCAGTTGCTGGTTGGCGCGGGCGGCGTCTTCTTCCAGCGCCTGGCGTTCGGCGTGGCGGATGGCCAGGGTGGCGGCGAGGACGGCACCGGCGACGATCAGCAGGGAGTACAACGACAGACGCAGGGTACGGGAGGTCGGCAGCATGCTGGCGCAAACAGAGAGTAAGTCGGGCGGGCACCATACCATGCAGGTGATCGGCTCGGCGTCCTGTTCGCGCACTCACCGATCGTTCGGGCGACTGACAGGCTTGAGAGTTGCCAAAGTACCAGGTTTTTCTATCGCGAACGGTTTGGACACTGGATAAAAAAAACGGCCGGGTCATCCATAACGATGAGCCGGCCGTACGGGCAGACTGAAGCGCTTACTGCACTTCCACCGCCAGGCTTTCGCTGATCTTCTGCTGCCAGATCGCAGGGCCAGTGATGTGTACCGACTCACCCTTGCTGTCCACCGCAACGGTGACCGGCATGTCTTTCACGTCGAACTCGTAGATCGCTTCCATCCCCAGTTCGGCGAACGCCACCACGCGGGATTTCTTGATCGCTTGCGCCACCAGGTAAGCCGCGCCGCCGACTGCCATCAGGTAAACGGCTTTGTGGTCCTTGATCGCTTCGATTGCGGTCGGGCCGCGCTCGGATTTGCCGATCATGCCCAACAGGCCGGTTTGCTCGAGGATCTGACGGGTGAACTTGTCCATCCGCGTGGCGGTAGTCGGGCCAGCCGGGCCAACCACTTCTTCGCGCACCGGATCAACCGGGCCGACGTAGTAGATGAAGCGACCTTTCAGGTCCACCGGCAGGGCTTCGCCCTTGTTCAGCATCTCGACCATGCGCTTGTGCGCGGCGTCGCGGCCGGTGAGCATCTTGCCGTTGAGCAGGACGGTTTCGCCCGGCTTCCAGCTCTGCACTTCTTCCGGTGTCAGGGTGTCGAGGTTGACGCGACGGGCCGATGGGCCGGCTTCCCAGACGATTTCCGGGTAGGCGTCCAGCGGTGGCGCTTCCAGCGAGGCCGGGCCGGAACCGTCGAGCACGAAGTGCGCGTGACGGGTGGCGGCGCAGTTCGGGATCATGCACACCGGCAGGGAGGCGGCGTGGGTCGGGTAATCCATGATCTTCACGTCGAGCACGGTGGTCAGACCGCCCAGGCCCTGGGCACCGATGCCCAGTTGGTTAACCTTCTCGAACAGCTCCAGGCGCATCTCTTCGATACGGTTCTGCGGGCCGCGTGCTTTAAGCTCGTGAATGTCGATGGATTCCATCAACACTTCCTTGGCCATCACGGCGGCTTTCTCGGCGGTGCCGCCGATGCCGATGCCGAGCATGCCCGGTGGACACCAGCCGGCGCCCATGGTCGGAACGGTTTTCAAAACCCAGTCGACGATCGAGTCGGACGGGTTGAGCATGGCCATTTTCGACTTGTTCTCGGAACCGCCGCCCTTGGCCGCCACGTCCACTTCCACGGTGTTACCCGGAACGATGGAGTAGTGGATAACGGCCGGGGTGTTGTCCTTGGTGTTTTTACGAGCGCCCGCCGGGTCGGCGAGGATCGAGGCACGCAGGACGTTTTCCGGCAGGTTGTAAGCCCGGCGCACGCCTTCGTTGATCATGTCGTCCAGGCCCATGGTGGCGCCATCCCAACGTACGTCCATGCCTACGCGCACGAACACGGTGACGATGCCGGTATCCTGGCAGATCGGGCGGTGGCCGGTGGCGCACATGCGCGAGTTGATCAGGATTTGCGCRATGGAATCGCGGGCTGCCGGCGATTCTTCACGCAGGTAGGCCTCGTGCATCGCCTGGATGAAATCCACGGGGTGGTAGTAAGAAATGAATTGCAGGGCGTCAGCAACGCTCTGAATCAGGTCGTCTTGCTTGATCACGGTCATCGAGTCGCGCTCCTCTAAAAGACGGGAACATTCAATAAGGTGCCTGCGGCTTGGGTGCATCGGTCGGTCGCAGACACCTTTCAAGGCACGCCGGGCATGCTGGCGCGACGCTAAAAAGGCGCGGCAGTATACCGCGCATCAAAGGCGGGTACATCCGTTGACAGTCAAACGTTGRTCGCATACATCGCCGGTGCGGATCGCCACGAATCCTGATATAGCCGCACAACGCGAACCTGTAGCAGCTGCCGAAGGCTGCGTTCGGCTGCGAAGCAGTCGTAATATCAGAGATTTGCGGTATGTCAGGCAGACCGTGTCAGCCGGATTCACGACTGCTTCGCAGCCGAACGCAGCCTCGCAAGCTCGACAGCTGCTACAGCGAACGCAGTCTTCGGCAGCTGCTACCTGGAATGCAGCAAGGCTCGACTCACAGGAAGCGGGTCATGGGTTTGACGCCAGATTTTCGCCACAAAAATTGAATGGTCATTTATCAGACTCGCCACTAAAGTGGCATCCGGCCTGTAGAGTAGGACACTCTGACAGCCTCCTTTCGCACGGTGAATCAACGATTGACCCATAACGCCATCCAGCGGCTTTTGCTCAAACGCTTTGCCCTTGCGGCCGGCACTTATGCCCTGGCCTTGCTGCTGGTGTGGCTGGCGTTTTTCACCGGCCATTACAACGACTCCCTTGCTGGCATGGTGATCGGCAGCGTGTTGACGGTGTTCAGTCAGGCCGTGTTGTTCGCGGTTTTTTACAGCGGCACGAACCTGCGGTGTTCCGACCCCAGCCTGACCGAAGTGCAAATTCTGCTGGGGCTGGGTTGGCAAYCCTGGCTGATCGCCCATCTGGACGAGGCGCGCGGTGCGTTTCTGGTGTTTTACCTGCTGATCCTGTTGTTCGGGCTGTTTCATCTGTCGCGTATTGCTTTTGTGCGTTGCGCGTTGCTGGTGTTTTTCAGTTTCAGCGCCATCACGTTATGGGAGCTCTACCACTTCGAGCTGCACGACCCGACGCAGTCCCTGTTGCAGGTGTGCGTGCTGTTTGTGGTGCTCGGCTGGCTGGTGCTTTATGCCCGTTACGTCCAGGTGTCGCGCCAGCGTATGCGGCAGCGGCGGTTCGCCTTGCAGGCGCATCAGGACACCCTGCGCGGGATGATGCGCCAGCTCGAAGGCCTGGTGGCGACCGACGAACTCACCGGGCTGTTCAACCGCCGGCATTTCCTGCGCCTGGCCTCCCGCGAGCTGAACGCCATGGAAGTCGGTGTGGTGCATGGCCTGGCGCTGATCGACCTCGACCACTTCAAACGCATCAACGATGTTCACGGCCACGCCGCCGGTGATCAGGTGCTGCAAGCGTTCGCCGGAGTGGCCACGGCCTGCCTGCGCGATGGCGATATTCTGGCCCGTTACGGCGGTGAAGAATTCGTGGTGCTGTTGCCCGATTGCGATGCCGAGCGCCTGACGGCCTGTTGCGAGCGCTTGCGCATAGCCTTCATGGATGTCGAATTGGTCGGCCTGGAGATCGCCCACCTCAGCCTGTCGGCGGGCATGACCTTGTTGGAACTGGGCCACGATCTGGATCACGCCTTGCACCGCGCCGATCAGGCGCTGTACCGCGCCAAGCGTGACGGCCGTAACCGTTGCGCGGCCGCCTGGGAGAATGTCGATGCCTGAGTTACGGGTCGGCGAACGCCAATGGGCAGTGGCGGCGGGCAGTAACCTGCTCGATGCCCTCAATCAAAACGGCGTGCCGGTGCCCTATAGCTGCCGCGCCGGCAGTTGCCACGCGTGCCTGGTCAAATGTGTCGAGGGCCTGCCCAGCGACAGCCGTCCCGATGCCTTGAGCAATGAACAGCGCCAACAGGGCTGGCGGTTGGCCTGTCAGTGCCAGGTGGTTGACGATCTGCAAGTCGAAACTTTTGACCCGCTGCGCGATGGTCTTGCCGCGCAAGTGGTCGCCAGCGATTGGCTGAGCGCCAGCGTGTTGCGCTTGCGCCTGAGCAGCGAGCGCCCGTTGCGCTATCAGGCGGGGCAGCATCTGGTGTTGTGGGCGGGGCAGGTGGCGCGGCCATATTCCCTGGCCAGCCTGCCGGAAGAAGACCGCTTTCTGGAATTCCACCTCGATTGCCGCCAACCGGGGAAGTTCAGTGACGCGGCGCGTCGCTTGAAAATCGGCGATCCGATCCGCCTCGGCGAGTTGCGCGGCGGGGCGCTGCATTACGATCCGGACTGGCACACCCGCCCGCTGTGGTTGCTGGCGGCCGGCACCGGTCTGGGGCCGTTGTTCGGCATCTTGCGTGAAGCGTTGCGTCAGCATCACCAGGGCGCCATCCGCGTCATTCACCTGGCCCATGATGCCAGTGAACATTATCTGGCCAAACCCCTGCAAGCCATGGCCGAGGGCCGTGAAAACCTTAATGTCGAGCTGTGGACGGCGGCCGAGTTGCCCGCGGCTTTGGCGCAACTGCGCCTTGTTTCCCGGCAAACCCTGGCCTTAGTCTGCGGAGCACCCGACAGCGTCGACGCCTTTGCCCGGCGCCTGTACCTGGCGGGTTTGCCGCGCAATCAACTGCTGGCGGATGTCTTTGTACCCCATGGTTGAGCGCTGATTGCTGTGGCGAGGGGGCTCGCCCCCGTTGGGCTGCGAAGCGGCCCCAAAAGTTTGTGAGCGCTGCGCACTGGAGCGCCAGCCCGGTCAAGCGGGAGCAAACTCCCTCGCCACAGTTGATCCTCTCAGATCAGGACACGCCATGCCCGACGCCATCCAGTTTGAACGTGAGCGCGGTTTACTGACCCTGCGCCTCAACCGCCCGGAAAAGAAAAACGCCCTGAACCGTGCCATGTACAGCCAACTGGCGGAGGGCTTGCGGCTTGCCGACAGCGATCCCGACATCAACGCCGTGCTGATCACCGGCAGCTCCGAGTGCTTCACGGCTGGCAACGACATTGCCGACTTCATCCAGCAACCGCCGGGCAACCTCGACAGCCCGGTGTTTCACTTCATGCTCGGCCTTCTTGAGTGCCGCAAGCCGGTGATCGCTGCGGTAGCCGGCGCGGCGGTGGGGATCGGCACGACGATGCTGCTGCATTGCGATCTGGTTTATGTCAGTGCGGCTGCGAGGTTGCGCATGCCATTCGTCAATCTGGGGTTATGCCCGGAGTTCGGCTCCAGCCTGATCCTGCCGCGCTTGCTTGGGCAGGCCAAAGCGGCGGAGTTGTTGCTGTTGGGTGAAGGGTTCAGCGGTGAACAGGCTGCGGCGTGGGGCATTGCGACTGAGGCCTTGGGCAGTGGCGAGGCGGCGTTGGCCAAGGCGCGGGAGATGGCGTTGCGGTTCGAGTCATTGCCACCGGAAGCGGTGCGCATCAGCAAGCAATTGATGAAAGCGCCGGACCGGGAACAGCTGCGCCAGGTCATAGAAGAAGAGGGCGCGTTGTTCACCCAGCGGTTGCGCTCGCCGGAAGCGATGGCGGCGTTGTCAGCGTTTATCAGCAAACACTAACCGATCGTTCCCACGCTCTGCGTGGGAACGATCACCACAGACGAAAAAAGCCCCACCATTCACATGGCGGGGCTTTTGTTTTTCAGCTATCGGTCACTCAGACCTGCGGGTCGCCCACGTGCAGGATCTTCATGCCGTTGGTACCGCCGGTGGTGTGGTAGCTGTCGCCCTTGGTCAGGATCACCCAGTCACCTTTCTGCACGACGCCGCGCTTGACCAGCTCGTCGATGGCTTTCTGGCTGACTTCGTTCGGTGCCAGCGAGGCCGGGTCGAACGGAACGGTGTACACGCCACGGAACATCGCTGCGCGGGCCTGGGCTTCGCGGTGCGGGGTGAACGCGTAAATCGGCACCGACGAGCGGATACGCGACATGATCAGCGGGGTGTAGCCGCTTTCGGTCAGCGCGATGATCGCTTTCACGCCTGGGAAGTGGTTGGCGGTGTACATGGTTGCCAGCGCGATGCTCTCGTCGCAGCGCTCGAATTCCTTGCCGATGCGGTGGCTGGAGGTCTTGCTGGTCGGGTGCTTTTCAGCGCCGATGCAGATGCGCGCCATGGCTTGCACCGCTTCCAGCGGGTACAGGCCAGCAGCACTTTCAGCCGAGAGCATCACGGCGTCGGTGTAGTCGAGCACGGCGTTGGCTACGTCGGACACTTCGGCGCGGGTCGGCATCGGGTTCTGGATCATCGACTCCATCATTTGGGTCGCGACGATCACGGCCTTGTTGTGGCGACGTGCGTGCAGAATGATTTTCTTCTGAATGCCCACCAACTCAGCGTCGCCGATTTCCACACCCAGGTCACCACGGGCCACCATCACCGCGTCGGAGGCCTTGATCAGGCCGTCGAGGGTTTCGTCGTCGGCCACGGCTTCGGCGCGTTCGATCTTCGCCACCAGCCAGGCGGTGCCGCCGGCTTCGTCGCGCAGTTGACGGGCATATTCCATGTCGGCGGCGTCACGGGGGAAGGACACGGCGAGGTAGTCGACTTCCATTTCGGCGGCGAGCTTGATGTCGGCCTTGTCTTTCTCGGTCAGGGCCGGTGCCGTCAGGCCACCGCCGCGACGGTTGATGCCTTTATGGTCCGACAGCGGGCCGCCGATGGTCACGGTGCAGTTCAGTTCGGTGGCGGTGGCGGTATCGACGCGCATCACCACGCGGCCGTCGTCGAGCAGCAGCTCRTCGCCCACGCCGCAGTCTTTCACCAGGTCCGGGTAGTCGATGCCGACCACTTGCTGGTTGCCTTCGGTCAGCGGATGGCTGGTGGAGAAGGTGAATTGATCACCGATCTTCAGCTCGATCCGCTTGTTGGCGAATTTGGCGATACGGATTTTCGGGCCTTGCAGGTCACCCAGCAGGGCGACGAAGCGGCCGTGCTTGGCAGCGAGGTCACGCACCAGCTTCGCGCGAGCCTTGTGCTCGTCGGGGGTGCCGTGGGAGAAGTTCAGGCGGGCGACGTCCAGGCCAGCCAGAATCAGCTGTTCGAGAACTTCCGGCGAGTTACTGGCCGGGCCAAGGGTAGCGACGATTTTGGTACGACGAACGGACATGCAAAGACTCCTGAGTTCAAGCGCTAGCAGAGGCTACTATGGTCTTTGGGTGTAGTCATTGTTCGTTTGCACTACTTATTGCTTTCTTTATTGAACGTGACAACTTTGCAGCACGCCATCCTGAAGATTTCCGACAACGGGTCGATACAAAGCGCAAGACAGGAGATCCCCTTATGCGATTCGTGCTCATTGCCGTCCTTGCCCTCAGTGCTGCGGGCTGCACCCATTGGTCGATGGACCATCATTTGAACAATGCCTACAGCGCCTACGAACGCGGCAACTGCGAACAGGTGATGCTCGAACTGTCCAAGGTCGATCGTGAAAGTCGTTCCCGCCGCTACGTACAGCCGGAAGTGTCGATGATGCGCGGCCAGTGCCTGGAACGGCAGAAGCTGTTCATCGATGCGGCGCAGACTTATCAGTTCATCATTGCCTCGTACCCGCAAAGCGAATATGCCTATCGCGCCCGTGCCCGTCTGGAAACCTTGCAGAGCCTGGGCCATTACCCAGCGCGCAGCGCGGCGGCCGTGCGCCCGACGCAGTTCTGATGGCCACTGTCATGCAACGGCTGGCGGCCCGGCGGTGGTGAGCTATAGTCGAATGGATCGGTTTTAGAGCCTTGCCTCTAAACCGGGGTGATACCTGTGATCGGCAGCAGTAAGCGTCAGCGTTGTAAGGACTGACGCACCAGGATCGGGGAGAGCGCGCCCAGGCTTATCAAGCAGCCGGCACGTTCCGAAGCATTAGTGCGGCCCTGCTTAAGGGCCTTGCTGGGCCATTTGCGCATGTTTACCGACCGCCGGATCGAGCGGCATCAACTGCCGTATTTTCTGAAAGTGTTCAACAGCGTCACCGACAAACCCATCGGCTTTCTGGGCAACTTGTCCAGCGACGGGCTGATGCTCATCAGCCAGTTGCCGATGATGGTGGGCGTCGACTTTGACCTGCGATTGAAAATCCCCGCCAGCGACGGCTGCCAGCAGGTCATTGACCTGAAGGCGTGTTGCCTGTGGTGCCATGAAGACGCCACGCCCCACCATTACGACACCGGGTTCAGCCTGCAACGGGCACCGCCGGAGTATGGGCAATTGGTGGAGGCGTTGACGCAGTACTTCAGTTTTCAGCCGTTGCCTGCTTCGGCCTGAAGTTCTGTGGTGCCTGTACTGACGCTATCGCGGCCTTGCCCGCGAAGGCGTCAGCCCAGGCGCCAGCTATTTAAGCCCCGGCCACCTTGATCGCCTTCTCGTTATCCAGCGACCGCTCCACCAGCATCAACCCCAACTCACTCATCCGGTAAATCGCCATCGCCAGATGTCGCGGCTTGTCGTCCAGGCTTTCCGCCAGGTCGAGCAGCAGAATGCTGACCGTCGAAAAGGTTTCGTAGGTCTCGATGGTCAAGGCTTCGGGATTGGCATCGGGGACAACGGTGAACATTTTCATGGATCGTTCCTCGGTGGGGCGTTCGTTGGCAAAACGCGGCTCAGTGTTTTCCTGTTTGAGATAGTGATCTAGAGCCCTGTTGGCAGCGTCTTGGAGTTTTCTTGAGTCGAGGGATCCGTAGGGGGAACGCGGGATGGTATTGAGTGAATTGGGTCGAGGCATTGAC
>NZ_JBFTMK010000080.1:0-11736 GCF_056396965.1 Pseudomonas sp. 05N434 | reverse complement strand
CGCTTGTAGAACGAAGCACCAGGGTCAACGGCAACCGTGCCGGCCACTTCCGGTGGGCAAAACGGCGCGGTGCCGACTTTGGGCAAACTGAATTTCACGCAAGCATCCGTCAACAGGTGGGAGCGCGCAGCTTAGACGTTTCGCGCACCCGGGTGTAGGCGCTCAACGCTTGCGCAGAGACCGCCTTAAGCAATCCATCGCCCGCAATGCTAACGTGACCGGCACACACAAATGGAGATGCGTGCGTGCTGATGCTCAAGCTGCTGGTGATCCCGGGGTTTCTGCTGCTGATTTCCCTGGCCGGTAAACGCTGGGGACCAAGCGTGGCTGGTTGGCTGTCGGGGTTGCCGGTGGTGGTCGGGCCGATTCTGTTGTTCCTCGCCATCGAGCAAGGCCATGTGTTCGCCGCTCAAGCGGCAACGGCGGCGCTGTCAGCCATGTTCGCGATGATTGCCTTCTGCGTGACGTATGCCCAGGTCGCACAACGCTTGAGCTGGCCGTGGGCGCTAACGATGGCGCTGCTGGTCTGGGCGTCGGTGGCTGTTGTGCTGTCGCTGATCCCGCCATCGCTGGCGCTCTCGGTGATCGCCGCCGCCACCGCGTTGCTGGCCGCGCCGTACCTGTTTCCCTCGGTGCAACCCGTCGTTTCAGGCCCGGCGCCCAAATCCGACAAACTGCTGCTGCGCATGATGGCTGGCGCCCTGCTCACGTTGGCCGTGACGCTGCTGGCCAGCACCGTCGGCGAGCGCTGGAGCGGATTGCTCGCAGTGTTCCCGGTGCTGGGCAGTGTGATGGCGGTGTTTTCCCAGCAGACTCGCGGGCCAGCGTTTACGGCGGCGTTGCTCAGGGCCACGGCAACCGGGATGTATTCGTTCGCGGCGTTTTGTCTGGTGCTGGCGTTGGCGTTGCCGAGGTTCGGCTGGATGGGATTTGCATTGGGGATAGGCGCCTCGCTCGGGATGCTGTTGGTGACTAAACAACGGGCATTGCGCCCGGCGCCTTATCGTTTCAACGAACGGCAACGATGATCACCACACGCCTTGTGTAGCAGCTGTCGAGCTTGCGAGGCTGCTGCTACAAATCGCAATCCATGGGATGATCGCCGTCATAGCGCGACCATCCCACGGAGAGTTTGAATGTCATTGTTGAGTAAAAAAGCCGTTGTTCTGCTGCTGACAGCGGCTGCCAGCATGGGGGCCTTGAATGCGCAGGCGGCCAAGGCCACTACCAGCGACAAAGCGCCGACCCAGAAGGTCTCGATGCTCGGCGGCAAGTTCACCTTCACCCTGCCCAAGGGCTTCATCGCCAATCCGCTGCCGGCCGGCGACGCGGCCACCGGTACCGCCGGGGCGACGGGCACGATGTACACCAACCAGACCACTAAAACCGTGGTGATTGCCGCTGAAAACACCATTCCCGGCGGCGCCAACGTCAAGGACAACGACGGTGAGTTCCTCGACGCCACCGTGTCCGCCTTCGCCACCGAGCAACGCAACGCCTTGCCGGACTTCAACAAGCTGAGCGAAAAAAGCCTGACCCAGAAAAGCACGGGGCTGGGCCTGCGACAGATCGACAGCACCGCCACCCAAGGCGGCGGCATGACCCTCGACACCTCGCTGATGGCCGCCTCTGGCACTCGCATGGCCATCATTCAGGTCATCTCCCGCCCCAACGACAAAACCGGCCACGAAACGCTGGTGAACCAGATCATCACCGGCAAATAAACCCGACCGGCTCAGGGATTGAGGCGCTGCAACCAGGCGCTCAAATCCTGCATCTCGGTGGCGCTGATACTGTGGCCGACGCCTTCGTAGGCATGGAACTCGGGCTTGAGTGACAGGCTTTGCAACAGGCTGTCGGCCTCAGTGCCGTCGGTGTAGGGCAGGCGTTTGTCGGCGGTGCCATGACCGATGAAAATTGCCAGCGGCTGGCGTTTTTCATCCGGTTTGAGTTCGGACTTGAGCACCGGCAGAATGCGCCCGCTCAACGCCGCAATGCCGCCCACCGCCTCGGGATGACGCAACGCGACTTCATAGGACATGATCGCGCCCTGGCTGAAGCCCACCAGGAAAACCTTGTCCGCTTCGGTGTGATATTTTTTTGCCGCTTGTGCGACGAAATCCAGCAGCACCTGGCGGCTGGTTTTCAGGTCGTCAGTCTCGCCGTTATAGGCGCCCTCGCCCTTTTTGCGAAACCACTGGTAACTGCCCTCTTCCAACGTCATCGGCGCCCGCACCGACAGGTAGGTGTACTGCGGCGGCAATTCATCCTTGATGCCGAACAGGTCCTGCTCGTTGCTGCCGTAACCGTGCAGGAAAATCACCAAGGGCTGGTTACGGGATTCAACGTTGGCCTGTTCCAGGTACTTGAGCGGCAGATCGGTGTGTAGCGGGATTTCAGCGTGGACGGCGGTGGACGCCAGGAGCGTGAGCAGAGCGAGAAACTTCAACATAAACCTTCCTTCACAGCGCGCAGGATTCGGGGCAGAGCCTAACATCTCTTCCCGCCGATGCACCGTTTCCCTCTGATGCACCGCGCCCCCGCAAGAGGCAGCGCCTACATGTTGAATCGCGTCGAGACGTCAGTCGTTGACCAGTTTCCCGACCCGGATCGGCTCACGTCCGGCGACTTTCGCCTGCCAGGTGCCCGGTTGCGTGTAGCGTCCGCGATCGATGGCAAACAGCACGCCGCTGGTTCCGGCGCACACGGTGGTGGCCCGGTCGCTCAATGGATCGACTACTTCAAACAACGCGTCGCCCCGCTCCACCCATTCACCTGAATTGCGCAGGAAACTGACCACCCCGTGATGCGGTGCAAACAGGTACTCGGTGCCTTCGAACGGCAGGCCCTCACAACATTCGCTTGGCGCTGACGGCCAGGTGCCGGTGATGAAACCCTGTTCGGCGAGGAACCCCAGGATCGCCTCGCAGTTGGCCTGGGCCTGATCGACCCGTGTATCGCCCATGCTGCCCAGCTCCAGCGTGGTCGCCAGGTTGGCCGGCGGGATCGCTGCCTCGGGAAAGGCCCGTGCCAGGCGCAACCACGGCGTAGAGCACGACTCATCGAAAGAGCTGCCGCCGGAATCCTCACACAACAACGCCACCCCGGCCTTCAGGCGAGCCGCCAGGGAGCGCCATTGCGGCCAATGCTGCGGCAAGGCATACAGGTGAATCGCCGCGTCGAAATCGCAATGCAAGTCGAGGGTGATGTCGGCCTCGCAGGCGTGGCGCAGCAGCAAGCGGTGCATGGCTTCCAATTGCGAAAGCGGTGCCGGCAAACCATCGAGCACCTGCCCCATGGTCTGGCGAATCAGTACGATGTTGGCCTGGGCGTCACCACCCAATTGATCGCCGATCAACTCAGCCACCGGTGCGCTGAGTTCAACGAACGAGCGGTTGAAGTTCTTGCCGCTGCCCAATTCGAAGCGACCCATGTGGCTGCCTTGCAGGTGCTGATCGAGGCCGATGGGATTGGCTACCGGCACCAGTTCGATAATGCCCTGAAGTTGCCCCTGGGTTTCGAGCTCGGCCAGACGCTTCTTCAGTTCCCAGGCGGTGCGCATGCCCGGCAGTTCGTCCGCGTGCAGGCTGGCCTGGATGTAAACCTTGCGAGTACCCGCGCCATAACGAAACACGCTGAGCGTGCGTTCAGTCCCCAGATGGCTCCAGGGCAGTGAATGATCGATGCGTTGCATGGGGACTCCTGAATATCTGTGCGATGAGGCCATTCTTGTGGGAGCAAGCCTGCCCGCACCCACAAAGTCCAGCATGAAAAAATGGCCACCGCATCCACGGTGGCCACTTCTCTACGGCGTATTAATGGCCGTAAACATCGAAGTTGAAGTACTTGTCCTGCACTTGCTTGTACTTGCCGTTGGCGCGAATTTCAGTGATGGCGGTGTTGAATTTGTCTGCCAGCTCTTTATCGCCCTTGCGCACGGCAATACCGGCACCACCGCCGAAGTACTTGGCGTCTTCATAGGTCGGGCCAACAAATGCGAAACCTTTACCGGCGTCGGTTTTCAGGAAACCGTCGTCCAGGTTGACCGAGTCGGCCAGCATCGCGTCAAGGCGACCGGCAACCATGTCCAGGTTGGCTTCCTGCTGGGAACCATAACGCACCAGGTCGATGCCGGCCGGCACCAGCACTTCGGTGGCGAAGCGGTCGTGGGTACTGGCGCGCAGTACACCCACTTTCTTGCCCTTGAGCTCGGTCAGTGGATCCTTGACGTTGGTGCCTTCCTTCATCACGAAGCGCGCCGGGGTGTGGTAGTACTTGATGGTGAAATCGACGTTCTTCTTGCGGTCGTCGGTGATGGTCATGGACGACAGGATCGCGTCGATTTTCTTGACCTTCAGGGCCGGGATCAGGCCATCGAACTCTTGCTCGACCCAAGTGCACTTCACTTTCATCTGTTCACACAGCGCGTCACCGATGTCCACGTCGAAACCGGTGAGTTTGCCGTCGGGGGTTTTCATCGAGAATGGCGGGTAACCGGCTTCGATCCCGAGGCGAATCGGTTTGGCGTCTTCGGCCACGGCGGTCAGGGACAACATCGACAGTGCCAGGGCACCGAACATCACTCGCTTCTTCATTTATAACTCCTGTGTGCGGAGGCTTTTATTGGCAGCTTTCGATTGGCAACTTTCGGCTAGTGAAGACCGAAGTGGCCGGCAGTCTAGAGCGGCTACAGGAGGGCAAATTGTGTTTAGGCGACAAATACTTATAAAAAAGAAGCCGAGGGATTCGACGCACTTGAAGTGTGCTCCGAGGTGGTGCAAGGACTGTAGGACAATCCTTTGCTTCAGACAAAACCTACACATTTTCGGGTACTGATCCGATCGAAGAGTCGCACTGGCGATGAACCTTTTTTTGCCTCACATTGACCCGCCAACCGCCCCCACAAGAGAAACGTGATGCCCGCGCTGAATCTGATCCAGCACCATCCTGCCGAAGGCCCCGGCGCCATTGCCGAATGGGCCCGGTCCCGAGGCATTACCCTGAACGTGTTTCGCGCCGACCTCGGTCAGTTGCCGTCGGTGAGCGCGACACCGCTGATTCTATTGGGTGGGCCTTATGAATCAGGTGCCGGGCCGGTATGGCTGGAAACAGAGCGTCAGTGGCTGGCGGGCAGCCTGGATCAGGGCGCGGCGGTGTTCGCGATTTGCCTGGGGGCGCAGTTGCTGGCGCTGAGCCTGGGCGGCAATGTGCGGCGGATGGCTCACACCGAAACCGGCTGGACTACCGTGACCTTTGCCGATGGCCAGACGCTGAAGGTGCTGGAATGGCACGAAGACGCGATCGATCTGCCGCCCTCTGCGCAGTTGCTGGCCAGCAGCCAGGTTTGTGAGCAGCAGATGTATCGCGTTGGCCCGACGCGGGTGGGGTTGCAGTTCCACCCGGAATGGAATGCTGAATCGGTGGCGATCCTCAATGAGCACTTTGGCGAGGAATCACCGTTGCCCCGGGAGCCGCAAGACAGCGCCGCTTATGCAACGGTGTTTGACTGGTTGCGGGTGACGCTGGATGGATGGTGGACAGTATCCAGTGGCGAGGGGGCTTGCCCCCGTTCGGCTGCGAAGCAGTCGTAAATCCTTGGGGATCGCAGTGACTGGTTTGGGGCCGCTTCGCGACCCAACGGGGGCAAGCCCCCTCGCCACATTTGATCACCTGTATCTGAACGTCAGCATTCACAACCAATGACTGTCTTGGCGGTGTGAGCAACCGCAACACTCAACTCAAACCCTTCATCCAGCCACCCGGTCACCCCGCCGATCATCTCCTTGACCGGGTAACCCAGCGCCGCCAGTTTCACCGCGGCCTTGTTGGCGCCGTTGCAGTGAGGTCCGGCGCAATAGACCACAAACAGCGTGGACTTCGGATAGGCCGCCAAGCCATCAGCTGTGATCAATCGACTCGGGATGTTGATCGCGCCTGGCACATGTCCGCGTTCGAACGCCAACGGTCCGCGCACGTCCACCAGAACAAAATCCACCTCGCCGGCCTCTTGGCTGCTGTAGACGTCGGAACAATCGGTTTCGAAGGTCAGACGATTGCTGAAGTGCATCAGGGCGATGGCGGACGGGGCTGCGGGAATCTCGCGAACCAGGCTAGGCATGGGCTGTACTCCAAAGTCTCAGTGGGTGTGAGAAAACTTTATCTGCTCCGGCCTTGCCGCTACAGTGGCGCACAAGACACTCACCGGGAATTTTCCGCCAAATGCAGCCCACCCCAGGTTTAGTCGCGATTCTGGCCTACGACGGCCTCTGTACCTTCGAATTCGGCATTGCCGTGGAGATCTTCGGCCTGGCGCGGCCAGAGTTCGATTTCCCTTGGTACGAGCACCGCATCGTCGCCGTCGACCAAGGGCCGATGCGCGCCATGGGCGGCATTCAGGTGCTGGCCGACGGCGGGATGGAACTGCTTGAGCGCGCCCGAACCATCATCATCCCCGGCTGGCGCGACCGCAGCGCACCGGTGCCGGAGCCCTTGCTCGCAGCCCTGCGTCAGGCTCATGCCCGAGGCGCGCGGCTGCTGTCGATCTGTTCCGGGGTATTCGTACTGGCGGCCACCGGTTTGCTGGACGGTCACGGCGCCACCACCCATTGGCGCTACACCGCTGAACTGGCCGAGCGCTTCCCGAACATTCTGGTGGATCCGGACGTGCTGTATGTCGATTCGGGCCAGTTGATCACTTCGGCAGGCAGCGCCGCCGGCATCGATGCCTGCCTGCATCTGGTCGCGCGGGATTTCGGCACGCAGGTGGCCAACTCGGTGGCCCGGCGGTTGGTGATGTCGCCGCAACGCACCGGCGGCCAGGCACAGTTCATTCCGTCACCGGTCAGCCCGACGCCGCGCAGCGATCTGTCGCGGGTCATGCAGTGGGCGCGGGAACGTCTGCATGAACCACTGGAGGTTCGCGACCTCGCCAGCGAGGCGGCCATGAGTGAGCGCACGTTCCTGCGGCGGTTCACCGAAGCCAGCGGTATGCCGCCCAAAGCGTGGCTGCAGCATGAACGCCTGGCCCGGGCCCGCGAGCTGCTGGAGAGCACGAATCAAAACACTGACCAGATTGCCCAGCACTGCGGTTATCGCTCGGTGGAGAGTTTCCGGGTGGCATTTCGCAGCGTGGTCGGCGTGCCGCCTTCGGTATATCGGGAACGGTTCGGGCGCAAGGTCAGTGCTGTTTGAATCATCTCAGTCCAGAGGCGTTACAGACCGCCCCATCATTCTTCATCAATGGCGATAAAAACAATAAGGACTCATGAGGAATCGCACTAACTTATCGCCAATCTTAATATCAAATATCTCGACTGCTCACCCGCCGCGATAAATAAAACGATATTAAAAATTACTCTTGCACAGCCCATTGCATATTTATCGGCGCCTGCTTAACTGCAAAAACTGCTGATGACAGCWGTGCCCGCAAATACCACGGAAGGAGTCGTTATGAGCAGTTCAACTCGCCATAGCATGCCCCCCTATGGGGTGGCCATCCAAGGCGCGATCAAGGCAGGCGACCTGCCGCAAATGAAGACGCTGTTGAAACAACGCGATGCATCCACACCAGAAAATAAAGAGCTAAACACTGCTTACGAGCAGTTGGTTAAGGAAATCGCACGCCTGGAAAAGCACTGATAGCTATTTCCGCGCCCCTTATTGCAATGGAGGCAATAATTATGTCTGGTTCTAATCAGCAACCTGTCGGCTTGTTCCCACTCTGCTACCGAATTGGCACTTCGGCCGCCGGCGCACAAAACCTGGCACTCAATCTTCTGGTTTTTACCCCAGATCAAACGGTAAGCGGCACTGCCGAAATTACTCAGGCCACTAACCCACCACTGGATGTRCACTCCGATGTCTGGGGCGAATACACCTACCTGACGGTCATGAGCCCTGGCGTCAGCAAGATCCTGATCACTGCTCAAGGTAATAACGGCGGCCCAGGCTCGAACTCAATCGTGAATTTCAAGTTGCATCTGGTGGTCGATAGCGACTGGAGAGAAGGTGTCGCCAATTACGAGTACTTCAATGGTGAACGGTGGGTCCAGGTCACTGCTCCCGCTCATCTTGTCGAGGCGGTACCCTCCAACGCTTATAAATCAGTGCCTTTGGAGCCCGGCCCGGTCATTCCAGCCTATCCACCGATCATGCCGCTGTACGCCGCACCGATTCAAAGTGCCATTGCCAGCGGTGACCTGGCCCAGATGAAAAACCTGGCCCGCCTGGCCCAACAACAACTGGATCAGCAACCCCAACTGCAGAGCGCGCTTGAAACGGCCAAGGGCGAAATCAGCCGGCAGGAACGCCGCTGACCCGCTCACGAAACATGCCCGAGTTGTCCTGAATACAAATAAGGGAGTAGCACCATGTCAATCGGACTTTTTCATACCCGCCTGAATGTCAGTAGTCACCTATTGGGCGCACCGGTTTTAACCCTGGATCTGCTGGTAGATACCGTAAAGAAAAAAGTCAGCGGGGTTGCCAGCATTTTCCAAAGCACCTATCCGCCTCTCAACTTCCGTGCCCGTGTATGGGGTGAATACTCCGAGGCCAAACTGGTGCCGACGGCCGAAAACCACATCATCCTCACCTTGGCGGGCAGCCCGAGCGGCCCTCTCAGCCAGATCGCCCAAACTTTCGGCTTGAAAGGCATTTTAGGCGCCGACTGGGCGAGCGGTTATGTCGACTACAAGTACCAGGACCAGGGTATCTGGCATTACGTGAAACACGCAGCTGTCAGCCAGGCTCCAGTGATTGAGCGCCCAGAGCATCCGCACCATGCGGTGCCGCTCTATGCCGTCGCGGTACAGCAGGCGCAAACCAGCGGTGACCTGGCGCAACTGAAGTCCGTGGTAAGCCAGGGTGAACAGCAATTGGCCAACAGCGGTGCCCTGCGCAGCGCTCTGGAGCAGTTGAACGCTGAAATCGCCCGCCTGGAGGCCCGCTAACCCCGGGCAGTTAAGCGCACCCCCCTGTGGGAGCAGGCAAGCCCGCTCCCACAGACTCCGCGCTATAGACCAACAACAAAAGGTAAATCCGGTCGCGCCATTGACTCAAGGAAGGCGCGAACACTTCGATGGATTCGTGCCGCGCACGCGTTGGTGCGCAAGGATTTCCCATGTCAGACAGTCGCCCTGCCCGCTACCTCAGTGAAACCGACCTCAAACGCTACGTGCCGGTGCATGTGGTCTGGGAAATCACTCTGGCTTGCGATCTCAAATGCTTGCATTGCGGCTCACGCGCCGGCCATCGACGCCCCGATGAACTGAACACCCGGGAGTGCCTGGACGTTATCGATTCCCTGGCGGCACTCGGCACCCGCGAGATCACCCTGATCGGCGGTGAAGCCTATTTGCGCAAGGACTGGACCCAACTGATCCAGGCTATCCACGATCACGGCATGTATTGCGCGATACAAACCGGTGGGCGCAACCTGACGCCCGCGAAAATGCAGGCAGCGGTGGACGCCGGACTCAATGGCGTCGGTGTGTCACTGGATGGACTGGCCCCACTGCATGACGCAGTGCGCAATGTTCCGGGCTCGTTCGACAAGGCGGTGGACACCCTGCGACGCGCCAAACAGTCCGGGCTTGCGGTGAGCGTCAACACACAAATCGGCGCGGCCACGTTGCCCGACTTGCCCGAGCTGATGGACCTGATCATCGACCTCGGCGCCACTCACTGGCAGATCCAGCTGACGGTCGCCATGGGCAATGCCGTCGATCACCCGGAGCTGCTGTTGCAACCCTACCAACTGCTGGAAGTGATGCCGTTGCTGGCGCGCCTCTACCGCGAAGGGGTTGATCGCGGCCTGCTGATGAACGTGGGCAACAACATCGGTTACTACGGCCCTTACGAGCACATGTGGCGTGGCTTCGGCGACGAGCGCGTGCACTGGAGCGGCTGCGCCGCCGGCCAGACCGTGCTGGCGCTGGAAGCCGACGGCACGGTAAAGGGTTGCCCGTCATTGGCCACGGTTGGATTTTCGGGCGGCAACGTACGCAACATGAGCCTGCACGATATCTGGCATTACAGCGAAGGCATGCACTTTGGCCGCCTGCGGTCGGTCGACGACCTGTGGGGCTACTGCCGAGGCTGTTACTACAACGACGTCTGCCGTGGCGGCTGCACCTGGACCTCGCACTCCCTGCTTGGCAAACCCGGCAATAATCCCTACTGCCATTACCGCGCGCTGGACCTGCAAAAACGCGGGCTACGCGAGCGCATCGTCAAGCTCGAGGATGCGGCAAAAACCTCCTTCGCCGTCGGACGTTTTGATCTGATTACCGAGCGTATCGATACCGGCGAGAAGGTGAACAGCGTCAGCGACAGCGGCCAGGTGATCAAACTGGCCTGGGCGAACCAGGGCCAGAAATCGCCTGACGAAGGACGTATTCCACCGCAACTGGCGCTGTGTCGTGGCTGCTTGCAGTACATCCATGCACACGAAGTGACGTGCCCCCACTGCGATGCTGATGTCGCCGCCGCGGAAGCCGTGCACCAGACAGACCGTGCCCGGCAACAAGCGATCATCAACACTCTGACCAGCCTGCTGGGATTGCCGCAAAATAATTTGATGTAACGTTTATGCCGACGCATCATCAGGGAAGCGACCTCGCAGATCGCTTCCCTGGCACATCACCCGGCATGCGGGTCTGCGCGTTGCGAAAAGGACGGTTACTGAGCCGTTGGGTGTTCGACGATCAGCGATTCGATGTTCATTTTTTTCGCCCGGGTCAGCGCCGCCGTTATTTCAGCTTGCCTCGCCTGCGCCTCGGCTTGCGAGCCGAACGGCCCGACCAGAATACGAACCTTTCCATTTTCCTTCACGATGTTGGGAACGAAGCTGTGCTCAATCAACCAACCGCTCAGGTCACTGACCGCCTGGGGGGTCTCGCCACGCACTTCGACGTCCCACTGCGGGCCCGTTACCGCCGCGGGGACGGAGGCGACTGCCGGTTGCGGCTTTTGAGCGTCAACCCCTTTATCCTCACCGCATCCGGCCAGCGTCAGTACCGCGATTACCAAGACCATTTTGCGCACAACGCTTTCCTCCGAATGCTTAAAGCGGCGATTTTAACATCCATGGATCCATCCCGAGTGCCGCAAAATGGGCTCAAAACAACGAGAATGATGGTGGCGGCCTCTGTATAGTTACACCTTGGGAATTAATGCAGCATCTGCGCGTCAGAAAGAGGCACCCAAACCGTGAAACTTCGCACTAATCTATATCTAATACCGACCTCTGCACTGTCCGAATCAGGTGCCCTACAAAGCAATCAAGGAGAAAACCATGCTGATACTCACCCGCAAAGTCGGTGAAAGCATAAACATCGGTGATGACATTACGATCACCATCCTGGGCGTTAGCGGCCAGCAAGTCAGGATTGGCATCAACGCCCCGAAAGACGTTGCGGTGCATCGCGAAGAAATTTATCAACGCATCCAGGCTGGCCTGACCGCCCCGGACAAGCCGCAAACGCCCTGAATCCTGCTGCAGTCAGTAGCCAGCCCATTCTGCCTCGAGTAACGGCTGGCTAAGATTCAAGTGCCGCATCGTTCTGCGCTCCGTCTCTCTTTGCGATGCCATCGCAACACGGAGCCGATACTACTGCCCTGGCTCCTGCCATGACTGTCAGACGTTTCGGATTTGCAGCGAGAAAGAGCGCTCCCCTGCCCGGTTAACCAAACGTCACACCACGCGCCATGCCCGTGGCCGCCACGACCATTAGC
>NZ_JBFTMK010000079.1:0-11804 GCF_056396965.1 Pseudomonas sp. 05N434 | reverse complement strand
TGGCTGCGTTCCCACGCAGAGCGTAGGAACGATCACTCATCACACCGGAGATTTCACGACAGTCGGACTCGGCCGCATCGAACTCAACCCGTAATAAATCAGCCCTCCCAAGGCCGAGCCGGTGAACCAGCCGTAGCTGTAGAACCAGCTGAAGGCATCGCTGCCCAGCGACAGCAGCGTCAACACCACCGGCACGCCGAACGCGATGAAGCCAAACCCGTTCCACGCCGGGTACACGTCATCACGATAGAGGCCGGCCAGATCCAGTTGCTGTTTCTTGATCAGGAAATAGTCCACCACCATGATCCCGGCGATCGGCCCCAGCAGGCTCGAATAGCCGAGCAACCAGTTGGAATACACCGTCTCCAGGCTCAGATCCGAGACAATCAGCCCGAGCTTTTTCAGCAGTTCATGGGCCATCAGCGCCAACCCGACCAACCCCGTGAGCATCACCGCCGTGGTGCGGTTGATGTACTTGGGCGCGACGTTCTGGAAATCGTTGGTTGGCGACACGATGTTGGCCGCAGTGTTGGTGGACAAGGTGGCGATGATGATCAGCGCCATGGCCAGTGCGACCCAGACCGGGCTCTGGATATGGCCGATCAAGGTGACCGGATCAGAGACGGTGACACCCACCAGTTTGACCGACGCGGCCGTCATCACCACGCCGAGGGAGGCGAACAGGAACATGGTCAGGGGTAAACCGATAATCTGCCCGACGATCTGGTCCTTCTGGCTTTTCGCGTAGCGGCTGAAGTCTGGAATATTCAGCGACAAAGTGGCCCAGAAGCCGACCATGGCGGTCAGCCCGGCGGCAAAATAACTGGCCACGCCGGCCCCTTCCGGACGCTTGGCCGGGATCGCCAGCAACTCGGTCATCGATACATTCGGCATAGCCCACACCAGCAGGCCCACGCCCACCAGTACCAACAACGGCGCCGAGAGGGTTTCCAGCCACTTGATCGAGTCCGCGCCGCGAATCACCACCCACAGGTTCAAGGCCCAGAACAGCATGAAGCCGATCACCTCGCCGGTACCGCCGAGGGCCTTCCAGCCATCGAACACCGAGCCGAGAAACAGGTGAATCGCCAGCCCACCGAACATGGTCTGGATGCCGAACCAGCCACACGCCACCAGGGCGCGGATCAGGCACGGGATGTTGGAACCGAGAATGCCGAAGGACGAGCGCAGCAATACCGGAAACGGAATGCCGTACTTGGTGCCGGGGAAGGCGTTCAGGGTCAGCGGGATCAGCACGATGATATTGGCGAACAGAATCGCCAGCAGCGCTTCGCCCACGGTCAGGCCGAAGTAGGCCGTGAGTACGCCGCCGAGGGTGTAAGTCGGCACGCAGATCGCCATGCCGACCCACAGCGCGGTGATGTGCCATTTGTTCCAGGTTCGTTCGCGCACCTTGGTCGGAGCCATGTCGTGGTTGTATCGGGGACTGTCGAGGACATCGCTGCCGGCTTCGAGCTCAAACAAGCCGTCGCGCTCGGTCACTTGCGATCTGATCTGTTGCATGGCCGCTCCACTGTTCTTTTGATTATTTTTGCTCATCAGAGGCTGGCGCAATGCGCGCGAGCCGGACGATGGCCGGAGAAACTGACAACTTTTACGGACCGGCCACGGTGTCAGCGGCGGCATCAATAAACGTGCCGGGTGCCCCGCTTGCGCCTCGGGCAGTGCCATAAAACTTTGCTAACCAACTGATGTTAATCAGCTTTATTTATCCAACTAGCGAGTCCCCGGTCAGTTGCCCTGTCACTCAGGCCGAATGCCAGGCAAGTTGTCCGAACAGTCAGGACTCAATCTGGTGCGTCGATCTTTTTTTGAAAGGTTGCGCATCAACCATAGACCATCCTCAACCGGCTGATTTCACATAGAAAATCTTGACCATATTTCCAACCTGTCAAGTGCGTCAAAATGGTGAGCGGTCTCACCATTTTGGTGATTTTAATTTTTTATCGTTATTTATCAAACAGTTAAAACAATAATAAGCTTATAAAAAATATTCTTGCTCAATCCACAAACTGCAGCTAGCGTCTATTCTTGACAGCGCTGACAGGAATACACCGATTGGCGTCTGCTTCATATAAAACATCTAGAACCGGCAATAGTCGGTCATGCCTGCGAGGAACTCGGAATGTCTCTGTTGATCCGTGGCGCCACCGTTATTACCCATGATGAAAGTTATCGCGCCGACGTCTATTGCGCCGACGGCGTGATCAAAGCCATCGGTGAAAACCTCGATGTTCCCGCCGATGCTCAAGTGCTCGACGGCAGCGGCCAATACCTGATGCCCGGCGGCATCGATCCGCACACGCACATGCAACTGCCCTTCATGGGCACGGTGGCCAGCGAAGATTTTTTCAGCGGCACCGCGGCGGGATTGGCCGGTGGCACCACGTCGATCATCGACTTCGTGATACCCAACCCACAGCAATCATTGATGGAGGCCTTTCATCAATGGCGTGGCTGGGCCGAGAAGTCGGCGTCTGACTACGGCTTTCACGTCGCCATCACCTGGTGGAGCGAGCAAGTCCGCGAGGAAATGGCCGAGCTGGTCAGCCAGCACGGGGTCAACAGCTTCAAGCATTTCATGGCCTACAAGAACGCGATCATGGCCGCCGACGATACGCTGGTGGCGAGTTTCGAGCGCTGCCTGGAATTGGGCGCGGTGCCGACCGTGCACGCGGAAAACGGCGAGCTGGTCTATCACCTGCAACGCAAGTTGATGGCCCAGGGCATCACCGGGCCGGAAGCGCATCCGCTATCACGACCTTCGCAGGTGGAAGGTGAAGCCGCGAGCCGGGCGATCCGCATTGCCGAAACGTTGGGCACGCCGCTGTACCTGGTCCACGTCTCGACCAAGGAAGCCCTCGACGAAATCACCTACGCCCGCGCCAAGGGCCAACCGGTGTACGGCGAAGTGCTGGCCGGGCATCTGCTGCTGGACGACAGCGTTTACCAACACCCGGACTGGCAGACCGCCGCCGGTTACGTGATGAGCCCACCCTTCCGCCCGCGCGGTCATCAAGAAGCCCTTTGGCACGGCCTGCAAGCGGGCAACCTGCACACCACCGCCACCGACCACTGCTGCTTCTGCGCCGAGCAAAAAGCCGCCGGCCGTGACGACTTCAGCAAGATCCCCAACGGCACCGCCGGTATCGAAGACCGCATGGCAGTGCTTTGGGATGAAGGGGTGAACACCGGGCGTTTGTCGATGCAGCACTTCGTTGCCCTTACCTCCACCAACACCGCGAAGATCTTCAACCTCTACCCGCGCAAAGGTGCGATCCGTGTCGGTGCCGATGCCGATCTGGTGCTGTGGGACCCGGAAGGCACGCGGACGATTTCAGCCAAGACTCACCACCAGCAGGTCGACTTCAACATCTTCGAAGGCAAGACCGTGCGTGGCGTACCGAGTCACACCGTCAGCCAGGGCCGTGTGGTGTGGGCCGATGGTGATTTGCGCGCCGAGCGTGGCGCGGGCCGGTATATCGAACGGCCGGCGTATCCGGCGGTGTTTGATTTGCTGAGCAAGCGGGCCGAGTTGCACAAGCCGACCGCAGTGAAACGCTGATCTGCCCTCTGTGGCGAGGGAGCTTGCTCCCGCTGGACTGCGCAGCAGGCCCAAAGCCAGTCGACTCGGGGGGGGCAGGACAACCGATTTGGCAGGATGTGGGGCGGCTTCGCCACCCAGCGGGAGCAAGCTCCCTCGCCACAGGATGATGCGAAAAAACCAATGCCCACCAGAGGCAGTACCTCAATTAACCGTGAGGCCAACACCGTGATCAAGACTTTGAACCACCTCCCGCATCCCCATGAGGACGCGGCCGCCCTCGCCGGCCATTTCACCGACCTGGCGCCGCCGCTCAACGAGCGTCAGGCGCATCTGGAAGCCTCGCGCTGCCTGTATTGCTACGACGCGCCGTGCGTGAACGCGTGCCCAAGCGACATCGACATTCCATCGTTCATCCGCAATATCCATCAGGAAAACGTGCAGGGTGCGGCGCAGAAAATCCTCTCGGCCAACATCCTCGGTGGCAGTTGTGCCCGGGTCTGTCCGACGGAAATCCTCTGCGAGCAAGCCTGCGTGCGCAACAACGCCCAGGAATGCGCGCCGGTACTGATCGGCCTGTTGCAACGCTATGCCGTGGACAACGCACACTTCAGCGAATACCCGTTCCAGCGCGCCGCCGCAACCGGCAAGCGCATTGCCGTGGTGGGGGCAGGCCCGGCCGGTTTGTCCTGCGCGCACCGCAGCGCCATGCACGGCCATGACGTAGTGATTTTCGAGGCCAGGGAAAAGGCCGGTGGCCTCAACGAATACGGGATCGCCAAGTACAAGCTGGTGGATGACTACGCGCAGAAGGAGCTTGAGTTCCTGATGGGGATTGGCGGGATCGAGATTCGTCACGGGCAGAAACTCGGCGACAACCTGACCCTCAGCGAACTGCATCAGCAATTCGATGCGGTGTTCCTCGGCCTCGGCCTGGCCGCCAGCAAACAACTGGGCCTGCCCAACGAGGATGCCCCCGGCCTGCTCCCCGCCACCGACTACATCCGCGAACTGCGCCAGGCCGATGACCTGACGCAACTGCCGCTGGCCGAACGCTGCATCGTCCTCGGTGCCGGCAACACCGCCATCGACATGGCCGTGCAAATGGCCCGTCTCGGTGCCCGGGACGTGAACCTGGTGTACCGCCGTGGTGTCGCGGACATGGGCGCTACCGCTCACGAACAGGACATCGCCAAGGCCAATCAGGTGCGGCTGTTGACCTGGGCGCAACCCGAAGAGGTGCTGCTCGACGATCAGGGCAACGTGCGCGGCATGCGCTTCGCCCGTACCCACCTGGTGGAAGGTCGCCTGCAAACCACCGGCGAAACCTTTGAACTGGCCGCCGATGCGATCTTCAAAGCCATCGGCCAGGCCTTCGACGCCGACGCCCTCGCCGATCCGCTGGCCCGTGAGCTCAAGCGTCAGGGCGATCGAATCCTCGTCGACGAGCAGCTGCGCACCAGCATTCCCGGCGTGTATGCCGGTGGCGACTGCACCAGCCTCGATCAGGACCTCACCGTGCAAGCCGTGCAGCACGGCAAGCTGGCCGCCGAGGCGATCAACGCTCAACTCATGCTCAACGTGGAGGCTGCGTAAATGGCCGATCTCTCGATTGTCTTCGCCGGCATCAAGGCCCCCAATCCGTTCTGGCTCGCTTCCGCGCCGCCGACCGACAAAGCCTACAACGTGGTCCGTGCGTTCGAGGCCGGCTGGGGTGGCGTAGTCTGGAAAACCCTGGGGGAAGACCCGGCGGCGGTCAACGTGTCGTCACGCTACTCGGCGCACTTCGGGGCTAACCGTGAAGTGATGGGCTTCAACAACATCGAGTTGATCACCGACCGTTCGCTGGAGATCAACCTGCGGGAAATCACCCAGGTCAAAAAGGACTGGCCGGACCGCGCACTGATCGTGTCGCTGATGGTGCCCTGCGTCGAGGAGTCGTGGAAAAACATCCTGCCGCTGGTGGAAGCCACCGGCGCCGATGGCATCGAGCTGAATTTCGGTTGCCCCCACGGCATGCCGGAACGGGGCATGGGCGCGGCGGTCGGCCAGGTGCCGGAATACGTCGAACAAGTCACTCGCTGGTGCAAGACCTATTGCTCGTTGCCGGTGATCGTCAAGCTCACGCCGAACATCACCGACATCCGCGTCGCCGCCCGTGCCGCCCACCGTGGTGGCGCCGATGCGGTGTCGTTGATCAACACCATCAATTCGATCACCAGCGTCAATCTGGAGCGCRTGGTCGCCAATCCCGCCGTCGGCAGCCAAAGCACCCACGGCGGTTATTGCGGCTCGGCGGTGAAGCCGATTGCGTTGAACATGGTCGCCGAGATCGCCCGCGACCCGCAGACCCAGGGCTTGCCGATCAGCGGCATTGGCGGCATCGGCAGTTGGCGCGACGCGGCGGAATTCATTGCCCTGGGCAGCGGTTCGGTGCAGGTGTGCACGGCGGCGATGCTGCATGGCTTCCGGATTGTCGAGGAGATGAAGGACGGTTTGTCACGCTGGATGGACAGTCAGGGCTACGCCAGCGTGTCGGACTTTTCCGGGCGTGCGGTGAGCAATACCACGGACTGGAAGTACCTGGACATCAACTATCAGGTGATTGCGAAAATCGATCAGGAGGCGTGCATCGGTTGCGGTCGCTGCCACATCGCTTGCGAAGACACCTCGCACCAGGCGATTGCCAGCCTCAAACAGGCCGATGGCACGCATAAATATCAAGTGATCGATGAGGAGTGCGTGGGCTGCAACCTGTGCCAGATCACCTGCCCGGTGCAGGATTGCATCGAGATGGTCCCGGTGGATACGGGCAAGCCGTTTCTGGATTGGAACCATGATCCCCGCAATCCCTACCATGTCACGGTCTGAACGCAGCGTTGCCTGAACTGACGCCTTCGCGGGCAAGCCTCGCTCCTACAGTTTAATGTCGAGCCACATCAAATGATCGACGCTAAATCTTTTGGTGCGTGGCTTGCCCGCGAAGAGGTCGGCAGCCGCACCACCAACCTCAAGGCTCCAACCCGATCCCACGCAAGATCACACTGGTCACCGTCTGCACCGCCCGTTCGAACTGCATGTCCGACAACGGCTGATGATCATTGAGGATGTTCACCTGATGATCGAAGTCGGCGTAGTGCTGGGTCGAGGCCCAGATCATGTACAACAGGCTGGAAGGCTCCACCGGCAGGATGCGTTTGTCTTCCACCCACTGGCGAATTTTCGCTTCCTTCATCTTGGCCCAGTCGTACAGGCTCGCGTCCAGCTTCTCACCGAGGGTCGGCGCGCCGTGGATGATTTCGTTGGCCCAGACTTTCGAACCGTACGGCCGGCTGCGGGAATGGTTCATCTTGGCGCGGATGTAGCTACTGAGCACCACGCGCGGGTCGTCGAACATCTCGAAGCACAGGGCGTCTTGCTTCCAGACCTCCAGCAAACCCAGGAGCACCGCGCTGTACAGCTCGCTCTTGGTGCTGAAGTAGTAATGCAGGTTGGAGCGCGGCAGTTGCACTTCAGCGGCGATGTCGGCCATGGCGGTGCTGCCGAAACCTTTTTCGGCGAAGACCTTTTCGGCCGCCAACAGGATTTTTTCGACGTTACTGCGACGAATCTCGATCTTGTGATTGCCCATGAGGGCTCCCTGACAACAGCGTTGCTCAAGACTAGCATCCGCTCTACGTCGCGGCGACAGGGGAAAACGAAACTTCGTACAGCGGCCCTGCGGCAGGTAAACTGCCCGCCACTTTGAACCTGCCGCTGAGGTCTTCACGATGCTGCTCAAGAACGCCCTGACCACCGCTGCCCTGCTCGGCTCGCTGCTCGCCGCCTCATCGGTGTTTGCCCACGCCCATCTGAAAAGCCAGACCCCGGCGGCCGACAGCTCGGTGAGCGCGCCAACGGAACTGCGCCTGGTGTTTTCCGAAGGGGTTGAAGCAACGTTCACCAAAGTGAAAATCAGCAAGGACGGTGCCGACGTACCGGTAAAAAGCCTCGCCACCGAAGGCAGCGACAACAAAACCCTGGTCGTCACCCCGGCAGCGCCGTTGGCCGCTGGCGATTACAAGGTCGAATGGCACGCCGTGTCGGTCGACACCCATAAAAGTGAAGGCGCCTACCGCTTCAAGGTGGGTCAGTAATTCATGACCGAGGCGCTGGTGCTGTGCCGCTTCCTGCATTTCACCGTGGTGCTGATGTTGTTCGGGGCCTGGGTGTTCAGGCCTTTGCTGTTGGGCCGCGAAACGAAATGGCTGGATCCGGCACTGGCGCGAGTGACCCGCTGGCTCAGCGTGGTGGCGTTGCTCAGCGGCGTCGGCTGGTTGCTGCTGATCACCGCCAGCATGGCCAGTTCCCCGGAGGCGGCATTCGACCCGGCGATGCTGAACCTGGTGCTGAGCAATACCTTTTTCGGTCAGTTATGGCGCTGGCATCTGCTGCTCAATCTGTTGCTCGTGGCATTGTTGTTGACGCCCTGGCGTTCCAACATGGCCTGGCGCATCGGCCTTTCCAGCCTGCTGCTGGCGACCCTGGCCCCGGTCGGTCATGGCGCCATGCTCGATGGCCTGCAAGGCCAACTGTTAATCCTCAACCAGATTGTTCACCTGACGTGCGTCGGCGCCTGGCTCGGTGGGTTGATGTTGCTGGTGATGATCCTGCGCCAACCGGACGATCATCCCTTGAGCGCGATACTGCAACGCTTCAGCGGGATCGGTTACGCGTTGGTGGCGGGGTTGGTGATGACCGGCCTGATCAACGTGCGCGTACTGACCGGCGTGTTCTGGCCGACGCCGTTGCTGTCCGGGTTTGCGCTGATTCTGTTGATCAAGGTTGTGCTGGTGATCGCGATGCTGGGGTTGGCGCTGTTCAATCGGCTGCGGGTCAAGGATTGCCAGCAGCGTCCGGGGCTGTTGCGCACCAGCGTCATGCTGGAATGGATACTGGGGATCGGCGCGGTAGCGGCGGTTTCACTGCTGGGCACCCTGCCCCCAATGATCGCCAACTGAAACACACCCCATCTGTAGGAGCGACCTGTGGCGAGGGGGCTTGCCCCCGTTGGGTTGCGAAGCAGCCCCAAAGTTTCTGTTGTACCAAAAATCCTGTGAGTGGTACGCACTCAAACGGGGGCAAGCCCCCTCGCCACAGGTCACCCCCCACAAGAGGTATGCGTTAGTCAGGGGTATTGGGATCCCCTTGCGCAGCGGTATCAATACTCACCACCACCGACATCCCCGGCCGCAGCCGTTCGCTCTGTTCCTGATCGGCATCGACGCTGATCCGCACCGGCACTCGCTGGGCAATCTTGACGAAGTTGCCAGTGGCATTGTCAGCCTGCAACAAGCTGAACTCGGAGCCTGTGGCCGGTGAAATCCGTTGCACCCGCCCGTGGAATTTCTGGTGGTTCAGCGCATCGACGGTGAAGCTCACCGGCTGGCCGACCCGCACGTTGTCCATCTGGGTTTCCTTCATGTTGGCGATCACCCACAACTGGTTCGGCACCAACGCCATCAGCTGCGCCCCGGAGTTGACGTAGGCGCCGAGGCGCACGCCAATCTGTCCGAGTTGACCGTCGCGCGGCGCCACCACGCGGGTGTTCGACAGGTCGATCCGCGCCAGTTGCACCGCCGCCTCAGCACTGGCCACCGCCGCTTCCAGCGAGCCGCGATTGACGATCACCGTTTGCAGATCCTGGCGGGCAATGTCCAGATTGGCCTGGGCTTGCGCCACGGCGGCAACGGTCTGGGCGTTGGCGGCCAGGGTCACGTCCAGCTCGCGTTTCGACACCGAGCCATCACCGACCAGCTCTTTGTTGCGGCGCAAATCCGCTTCACTTTTGCGCAACTGTGCCTGGGCGTCGGCGACGGCGGCCTGACGCAACTTGATGGTCGCCTCGGCGCTGTTGCGTTGCTGCACCACGTTGGCCAGCGCGGCTTTCTGCACCGCCAGTTGCGCCAGGGACTGATCGAGACGCTGCTTGTAGATGCGGTCGTCAAGGCGCACCAGTAAATCGCCGGCCTTCACGAACTGGAAATCCTGCACCGGCACTTCGTACACGTAACCGCTGAGTTGCGGGCCGATGATCGTCACCTGCCCGCGCACCAGGGCATTTTCCGTGGTCTCGACCGCGCTGCTGAACGGTGGCAGTTGCCAGGCGTACAACACGATCAGTACACCGACGAGAGCAATCGCCGCAAAGCCCAGGGACGAGATGATCCGCACCCCCAGCGAGCGCGGTTCAGAGCCCGGCGAGGATGGCGGCGTCACGCCTTCGGGGGTGGCGGCAATAGTGTTGGTGGTCGTGGTGGTCGGTTCGGTCATGAAGAAGTGGCACCGCTGGATTGTTTGGTTGGAGTGGCAGGCGCCGGGGCAACGGCTTGGGTAGTGCTCATCAGCCACAGGGCGCGAATGGAAATCCAGATCATGGTCAGCACCGCGATCACGGCAATCAGCATGAACACATCGTTATAGGCCAGGACATTAGCCTCGCGGGTGGCGGCGGCGGCCAGGCTACGGATGCCCTGCAGGTTGCGCAGGCTCGGGTCGGCAATTATCGAGCCGACCGCGTTGCCGCCGCTCTGGACCCGCGCCGCCACACGCGGGTCGAGCAACGTCAGCTGCTCGACGATGTGACTGGAATGAAACTTCTCCCGCGCGATCTGGAACGTCCCCAGCAGTGCCGCGCCGATCAAGCCGCCGAGGTTCTGGCAGATACCGAACAACACCGAGAAACTCACCAGGTTGCGCGGGCTGGACAGCACGTTACGCATGCCATAGACCATGGTCGGCCCGAGGAAAAACGTCCCACCAAAAGCCAGCAGAAACTGGCTGAAATACAGGTTTTCCGGGCGGGTCAGGTTGTTCGAATAACTGTCCATCACCGAACCGACCGCCATCAGCGCCAGGGAAATGTTCAGCGGCATGATCAGGTGCTTGGGGTCGATGGTCAGGGCGCTGGTGACCAGGCCGGCGACACTGCCGATCAACATCACCACATACAGGCTGTGCAGCTGTTGACTGCTCATGTTCAGCGTCTGCATGAACCCCACCGCGCCGGTGGACTGTTCCGACGTCACCATGCGAATCAGGATCACCGCCAGGGCCAGGCGAATCATCGCCCCGCTACCGAGCCAGCGGGTCATCAGCATCGGGTTGCTGCGATTGTGCTCGATGGCCAGGCCCGTGAGGATCAACACGATCGAAGCCGCCGACGCCACGCCGATCCACTGCGCTTCCAGCCACCAGTCGATCCGCCCCAAAGACAACACCGCGCAGAGCAAGGCCACGCCGGTGGCGAGGATGGCGAAGGTCAGGAAGTCGAGTTTTTCGAAGGTCTTGAAGCGGTCACCCGGCGGCAGTTTCAGCAGAAACACGCAGCCCAGGGACAACAGCGCCATGCCCAGTTCGAACAGGTACAGCCCGCGCCATTCGGCGATCTGCAGCAGGTCTTCGGAAAACAACCGTGCCATGGGCAAAGCCAGTTGCGAGGTGCCGAGGCCCAATACCAGCGCCTTCATCCGCCATTTCGCCGGGAAGGCCTGGATCATGTAATACAGGCCCAACGAACTCAGCGCTGCGCCGACCATGCCGTGGGCCGCGCGCACGGCGATCGCCGAACTCAGGTCGTTGACGAACAAATGGCCGAAGGTCACCAGCGCATAAAGCATCAGGAACACTTCGGTGAACGCCCGCAGGCCGAACTGCTGACGAAACTTCACCAGCAGCAGGTTCATCGACACGTTGGTCATGACGTAAGCCGCCGGCAGCCAGGCCATCTCGGCCGTGGTCGCGCCCAGCGCGCCTTGCAGATACGGCAGGTTGGCGACCACCAGCGAGTTGCCGAGACCACCGGTCAATGCCACCAACACCCCCACCAGCGCGTAGGCCAGCCGCCTGGGGTTGGAGTGCAACGGCGTCGAGKGCGATCCGGGCAGGCTGGGCCGCTCGTGGGGCTGCCAGTCGCGCGGGGTGTAGTGATCCATTCGATGGCCTTGGTTCAAGGAGTGTGGTCAGTTTGCCACAGCTGAAACACAAATCCCTCGCCACAGGCTTACTCCCGCACTGGACGGTGTGTTCGGCGGGATTCGTAAATTCTGTTTAAAAGTCTTCTCGCCCGTAGCGGATTTTTCCGGGGCAATCCAAATGACACCCTCACGGCACTGTTCAACTCAAAAGGTGCCCCTTATGACCACTGCCCATTGGCAACGCTCCCCCCGCTGGCTGAAAAATCTGCTGGCCGCCGCCCTGC
>NZ_JBFTMK010000078.1:0-11932 GCF_056396965.1 Pseudomonas sp. 05N434 | reverse complement strand
GATCGTCGACGGCTACACCAACATCACTACCCTCAAGCTGTTCGCCCACACCAACTTCGAACAGCAGTACGCCCGCGAAGCCATTGCGGAACAGACCGAAAAAGCCCAACTGGCCGGCCGTGTGGTCACCAGCATGGACGTGGTCATCACCAGCATGAACGGCCTCTTGATCGTCGGCACCACCGGGCTGGCCCTGTGGCTGTGGACGCAGTCACTGATCAGCGTGGGCGCGATTGCCTTGGCCACCGGGCTGGTGATCCGCATCGTCAACATGTCCGGCTGGATCATGTGGGTGGTCAACGGCATTTTCGAAAACATCGGCATGGTCCAGGACGGTTTGCAGACCATCGCCCAACCGGTCAGCGTCACCGACCGCGAACAGGCAAAACCCTTGGCAGTGGCCCGTGGCGAGGTGCGTTTCGAACACGTCGATTTCCACTACGGCAAGAAGAGCGGGATCATCGGCGGCCTCAACCTGACCATTAAGCCCGGCGAAAAAATCGGCCTGATCGGCCCCTCCGGCGCCGGCAAATCGACGTTGGTCAACCTGCTGCTGCGCCTGTATGACGTGCAGGGCGGGCGGATCCTCATCGACGGCCAGAACATCGCCGAAGTCGGGCAGGAAAGCCTGCGCGAACGCATCGGCATGATCACCCAGGACACCTCACTGCTGCACCGCTCGATCCGCGACAATCTGCTGTATGGCAAACCCGACGCCACCGACGCCGAACTCTGGGAAGCGGTGCGCAAGGCCCGTGCCGACGAGTTCATCCCGCTGCTGTCGGACTCCGAAGGCCGCACCGGTTTCGATGCCCATGTCGGTGAGCGCGGGGTGAAACTCTCCGGTGGCCAGCGTCAGCGGATTGCCATCGCCCGGGTGCTGCTCAAGGACGCGCCGATCCTGATCATGGACGAAGCGACCTCGGCACTGGACTCGGAAGTCGAAGCAGCAATCCAGGAAAGCCTCGAAACCCTGATGCAGGGAAAAACCGTGATCGCCATCGCTCACCGTCTCTCGACCATTGCCCGGATGGACCGGTTGGTGGTGCTGGAAAACGGCAAGATCGCCGAAACCGGCAGCCACGCCGAACTGCTGGCCCATGGCGGTTTGTATGCACGGTTATGGCAACACCAGACCGGCGGGTTTGTCGGGATCGATTGAGCCGCGATCTTGGCGCCATCAGCCACACAGAAGAACACCAGAAACCGCCAGAGCCCGCTAACCACGGGCTCTGGCGGTTTTTTATGGTCACTGGAATTCCGTAAAAATCCTGCTGTACTCAGCCAAGGTACTGGAGGTTCCGTAGTCCATCTGCTGGATGCACAACGACAGTGTTATCTCGATAGGGAAACTCGCTATGTCTTTGTTCAAACGTTCGGCTACAGAATTGGTAGGTACGTTCTGGCTGGTATTGGGAGGGTGCGGCAGTGCGGTCCTGGCGGCAGCGTTTCCAAACGTGGGGATCGGTTTACTGGGGGTGTCCCTGGCATTCGGTTTGACGGTACTGACGATGGCCTTCGCCATCGGCCACATCTCGGGTTGTCATCTCAACCCTGCGGTTTCAGTCGGACTGGTCGTCGGCGGACGCTTCCCTGCCAAAGAACTGCCCGCCTACATCATCGCCCAGGTGATTGGCGGGATCATCGCAGCGGCCTTGCTGTACTTCATCGCCAGTGGCAGACCCGGCTTCGAACTGGCCAGCGGCCTGGCGTCCAATGGCTATGGCGAACACTCGCCAGGCGGCTACTCGATGGCGGCGGGGTTTGTCAGTGAACTGGTGATGACCGCCATGTTCATCCTGATCATTCTCGGCGCCACCGATAAACGCGCCCCGGCCGGGCTGGCGCCCATCGCCATCGGCCTGGCGCTGACCCTGATCCATCTGATCTCGATTCCGGTCACCAACACCTCGGTCAACCCGGCCCGCAGTACCGGACCGGCGCTTATTGTCGGGGGCTGGGCGATTCAACAGCTATGGCTATTCTGGCTGGCRCCGATTCTGGGGGCGGTCATCGGTGGTGTGATGTACCGCTGGCTGGGCAAAGAAGACAGTTAATCTGCGCGACTGAGCCTGCAATCAACGGCGAAGATCAGCCTTGTCGATAAGGCAAGGCGGTCTTCGCCTCTTCTGCATACCCCAGCACCCCGACGCGTTCGCGCTCGAGGAAGTCTTTCACCGCCGACTTCAAGCCCGGATGGCGCAGGTAATGCCAGGAATGGGTGATCACCGGTTCAAAGCCGCGAATCAGTTTGTGTTCGCCCTGAGCGCCGGCGTCGAAACGCTGAAAGCYGTTGGCAATGGCGTAATCCATACCCTGATAGAAACAGGTCTCGAAGTGCAGGCGATCGAACTCCGCCAGGCAACCCCAGTAACGGCCATAAAAGCTGTCGCCGCCGACCAGGCTGAAGGCCATGGCCACCGGCCGTGAACCTTGTTTGGCCAGCACCACGCGAATCGACTCCGGCATGCGCTCGGCCAGCAGACTGAAAAATTCCCGCGTCAGGTAAGGCGTCTGCCGACGCACCGCGTAGGTATTGGCGTAGCAGGCGTACACAAAGTCCCACTGCGCCTGGGTCAGCTGCCGGCCTTCCAGCCATTCGAAGTCGATGCCCTGCCCTGCCACCTGCTCACGCTCCTTGCGCATTTGCTTGCGCTTACGCGAACTGAGGGCGTCGAGGAAGTCCTGAAAATCCCGGTAATCACGATTCTGCCAGTGGTACTGACAGCCAATGCGCTGCAACCAGCCTGGCTGTTCGGCCAATGCAGCGTCGGTGAACGGATCGGTGAAATTGATGTGGGCACTGGAAAGTTTTTCTATCTCCAGATAACCCGGCAGGCTCTGCAAGAGTTCGAAACCGTCCTCGATCGTCGCCGCCAGCAATCGCGGCCCGCTGACCGGACTGAACGGCACCGCCGTCAACAGTTTGGGGTAGTAGTCGATGCCCGCACGCTCACAGGCATCGGCCCAGGCATGGTCGAACACGTATTCGCCGTAGGAGTGCCATTTGCGGTAACTGGGCAGCGCGGCGATCAGGCGCTCGCCTTCGACATGCAGCAGATGCTCGGGCTGCCAGCCGGAATGCGGGCCCAGGCTGCCGCTGTCTTCCAGTGAACCGAGGAACGCGTGGCGCAGAAACGGCTGATTCTCCGGCACCAGGGCATCCCAGGTACGGGCTGCGATTTGCGACAGTGTATGCAGACGTTGCAGCGGCATTTTCCTCTCCACATCTTGGCGTGACAGCTCCGCGAGTATCGCCGATCGCAGGGCGATCCACACGCGTCAATCCGATACAAGGCTCTGAATCGGGCATTTCGGAAACGTTTGTATCGTCATCGACCTGCCATCACTTCGCCACTGACCTGTCATAAACCATCGCGATACTGGCGCCTGTTTTTAGAGCGTCGGGTTCTACCCGGCCACTGTTTTCCGACCTTCAACTGTCGGTTGTGTCCAGGATGGTTCAGCCATCCCTCTCATCTTCGGAGATTGCTATGCGTCTTGCTTCCACGAAAACTGCGGCGGCCTTGTGTGGTGGCCTGCTGCTGGCCATGAGTGTTCCGGCCAGTGCCGCAGTCGACGCCAAACTGCTCGACATGCTCAAGGCTAACGGTTCTATTTCCCAGGCGCAGTACGTTGAACTGCAAACCGAACTGGCCAAGGATCAGAAGGCTCAGCAAATCGCGCAGCAGGCGCAGCAAGAGACCAACGAACAGATAGCGGTCGCCGCGAAGAAAGCCAACGAGTTGAGCGCCTTCGACCAGAAGCTGGCCTGGGCCGCCAAGACCCAGTTCAAGGGCGACGTTCGCGTACGCCAGGAAACGGTCAAGATCGACGGCGAACCCAACAACGGTGGCCGTGACAAGGATCGTCAACGCATCCGCGCCCGTCTGGGTGCCTACAGCGAAATCAACCCGCAAGTGGACACCGGCATCCGCATTGCCACCGGCGGCGGTGACGATGCTCGCTCGACCAACCAGGACATGGACAACTACTTCGACAAGAAGCAGATCTGGCTGGATCTGGGCTACATCGACTACCACCCGGACGCCATCAAAAACCTGCATGTGATCGGCGGCAAGATGCTGCAACCGTGGGTCAGCATGGGTGATGTGATCTGGGACAGTGATATCAACCCGGAAGGTCTGGCAGTGACCTACAAATACCCGCTGGGCAGCAGTGCCGAACTGTTCGGTAGCCTGGGCAACTACAACCTCAAGGACAACGTCGACGGAGAAGGCGTGCAATTTCGTCACGACCTGCGTCTGACCGCCGGCCAGTTGGGCAGCCGTTTCGCCATCACCGACAACCTGAAACTGACCGTCGGCGGCAGCGTCTATGCCTACCAGAACGACGAAGACAGCCGTTGCACCGGCACCTCCACACCGTGCGCCCTGGCCGTCAACGGCAACTCGGCCAACAACGAGTTCCGCCTGTACGAAGGCTTCAGCCAGATCGATATCGGCGGCCTGCCGATGCCGCTGTCGTTCTACGGCCAATACGTGAAGAACAACGATGCCGTGACCGATCAGGACACTGCCTGGCTAGTCGGTGCCAAATCGAAAGTCTTCGGTTTCAACCTCGACTACAACTACCGCGACGTGCAGCGTAACGCCGTGGTCGGCGCCTTCACCGACTCGGACTTCGCCAACGGCACCACCGGTTCTCGCGGTCACAAGTTCAAAGTCGGTTACGACATCGACAAGAACTTCGCCCTCGGTGCCACTTACTTCCTGACTAAAGCCGACTTCTCCAGCCGTACCCAGCGTGATGCCAACACCAACACGCTGCAACTGGACGCGGAAGCGAAGTTCTAAGCTGCGAAGCCACACACTTCAAACGATGCGGTTTACATACGGTCGTGTCGTTTGAAGAGGTTCAACAGTCTGGCGCGGGGCAACGACCCCCATCATCCGTTCGTTTCACCCGCGCCGGCCTGTGYTTTCCTTCAGGAACGATCTTTACGCCGCTGCGCCGCCAGCCGCTCGGCCAGCGCCTCCACATCCTCGACCGGCTTCTGCGGCATCACCCGCAAGGTCGCCTGCATCAACCGCATCTGCCGAATGAATCGCCGACAATTGGGGCAAAACATCAAGTGATGCCGCATCATCAGACGCTCGCGAAAACTCAACTGGCCATCGAGATAATCACTGGAGCGCGCCACTTGTTCCTTACAGGTCAGCATTCGCCGGTTTCCTCAAAATGTTCTACGGTCGCAAAGACCTTCAACCGTGCCCGATGCAGCAGCACACGAACATTGGAGAGCGAGATTTCCAGAAGATTACAGATCTCCTCCAACTCCAGCCCCTGTCGCTCGCGCAACAGTAAAACACTGCTTTGCAGTTCCGACAGGCTGAGCAGCGTGTGCTCCAGGCATTCGCGCAGTTCGTTTTCAGTCAACAGCGCCTCTGGCGTGTCCTGATGCCAGGCAAACGGCGCCACCAGCCAATGACCATCGCTCGATGAAAAACGATCATCATCGATCGTGCCATGGGGCGACGGCAGGTCATCGAGCAACACTTCCCGGCGGTTTTGCTTGTAGCGGCTCTTGGCCGAGTTGGCGGTGATAGTCAGCAGCCAGGTCTTGAGGCTCGAACGTCCCTCGAATCCGCTCAGGTTACGCACAACCGATAGCCAGGCATCCTGAACAATTTCGTCGGCATGCCGGTTGCCCACAATAGCGTAGGCCACCGCACGCATGGCGCTCTGATAAGTGCTGACCAACTCTTTGAAAGCCTTTTGTTCACCTGCCAGCAAGCGCTCAAGCAGTTGCGCGTCGTCAGCCGCCATTAACAACCCCCTTGTTCTGACCTCGAAAATGAAAACAGCAGGACTTCGCCTGTAGGCATCGTCCTGCTGGAATTTCCGAAAATTACAGCCTTCCGACTATTTCGAATGTAGGAAAAGTCATCACAAGCCAGAGGAAAGAACAACAACCCCTTCGATCAACGTTTGCGCAATATCACGCTGCCAATCGAATAACCGGCGCCGAACGAACTGAGCACAGCCAGCGAACCGCTGACCAGATCGTCCTGATTCTTGTGGAACGAAATCACCGAACCGGCGGAGCTGGTGTTGGCGTAGGTGTCGAGAATCACCGGGGCTTCTGCTTCAGTGGCTTCACGGCCCAGCAGCTTCTTGACGATCAGGTGGTTCATGCTGAGGTTGGCCTGGTGCAGCCAGAAACGCTTCACGTCACTGACGTTGAGCTGGTTTTCTTCCAGGTGCGTGGCGATCAGCTCGGCAACCATCGGGCAGACATCGCGGAACACCTTGCGGCCTTCCTGGACGAACAGCTTGTYGGGGGCACCGATGCCCTCTTCCGCGGCGCGGTTGAGGAAGCCGAAGTTGTTGCGGATGTTGTTGGAGAACTTGGTCAGCAGTTTGGTGCTGACCACCTCGAACTGGTACTTGGAGGTCGCCAGATCGGCGCGCTCGATGATCACCGCGGTGGCGGCGTCGCCGAAGATGAAGTGGCTGTCGCGGTCACGGAAATTCAGGTGACCGGTGCAGACTTCCGGGTTAACCATCAGGATCGCCCGGGCCTGGCCCAGTTGCACACTGTTGGCGGCGGCCTGGATACCGAAGGTAGCCGAGGAGCACGCCACGTTCATGTCGTAACCGAAACCCTGGATACCCAGCGCTTCCTGAACTTCGATGGCGATGGCCGGGTAGGCGCGTTGCAGGTTGGAGCAGGCGACGATCACACCGTCGATGTCAGCGGCGGTCTTGCCGGCACGCTGCAAGGCTTGCTCGGCCGCGCCAATGGCCATCTGGCACAGCACCGACCACTCGTCGTTGGAGCGCTCGGGCAAGCGTGGCGTCATGCGTTGCGGGTCGAGGATACCCTCTTTGTCCATGACAAAGCGGCTTTTGATGCCGGAGGCTTTTTCGATAAACGCTGCGCTGGATTCGGTCAATGCCTGGATTTCGCCGCGCTCAATGGCCTCGGCGTTGTCGGCGTTGAACTGCGCGACGTAAGCGTTGAAAGACTGCACCAGCTCTTCGTTGGAGATGCTGTTGGCCGGGGTGTACAAGCCGGTGCCGCTGATGACGACGTTATGCATGGTCGTTTCTCTAATCCGTTCAGGCAGAAAGCGCTGGCACCGACGTACCAACACACAAAGGGTCTATTCCAGGTTCCGGACGCAAACCTGGCATCGCTTTATTCCGATCCGCCTGGGCCCGTGGAGGCTGAAAACCGCGGGCCGGCGTTTATAGGCGCGAAGTTTGCCATAAACGCTGGCTTTTGGCGCCTTTTGCTGAGTCGAACTCATACCCGCTCCCACAGGGTTCAGGGCTCGACTTGTGTCCATTGCTTGCTCAAGCGCTTATCGGAGATCGGCACCTTGGTTCCCAGTTGCTGTGCGAACAGCGAAACCCGGTATTCCTCCAGCCACCAGCGATAAAGCTCCAGCTGCGGATCGCGCTTGCCTTCCTGGGCGTGTTTGTTGGCGCGGGTCTGGTATTGGGTCCAGAGGCCAGACAATTCTCCACTCCAGACCCGGTCCTTCTGCACCTGAGCACCGAGTTTCTCGAAACGCTGCTCGACTGCTTTCAGGTAACGCGGCAGTTCCTTGAGCCACGGCATCGGCGTTTCCCGCACGAACCCCGGGTACACCAGATGGCTGAGCTGCTGCTTGATGTCGTTCAAGGCCACGGCTTGCGCCAGGTCGATCTTGCCCTTGAAGCGTTTTTGCAGGCCGTGCCAGTGCTTGAGAATCTCCAGGGTCAGCCTGGCCAGACGCTCGGCGTGCTCGGTCCAGGCACCGCGTTTACGTTCGGCCAGGGACGCCAGTGCGGCACCATCGCGTGGCAACGGGTCTTCGCCGTCGAGGATGCAACTGTCCAGACTGGCCAGCAGAATGTCTTCCACCAGGCTGTCGATGCGCCCCAGCTCGCGGTACATCAGGCCCAACTCGGTCAGCCCCGGCAACTTGCCGCGCAAGAACTTCGCCGGCTCCGCCAGTTGTTGCATCAGCAAGCGCTGCAAGGCCCGGCGATGCTGGAACTCGGCTTCGGCCGGGGTCGAGAAACGTCCTTCCTTGACCGTCCCGGCCTCTTCCACCAGCGCCGGATACACCGTCATCGACAGCCCGGCGATCTTCTGCTGGGTTTTCTCGGCGACGGCGGCAAAGACTTTCGCCTCCACCGGTTGCTGGCTTTTCGCGGTTTGCGGCACGGCCAAGGCGGCCTGGCTGGCCTCGGCAAAGCGTGCGGTCAACTCTGCCAAATCACGCCCTTCGCCAAGGAACTTGCCCTGGCCGTCGACGATTTCCAGGTTCATCCGCAAATGGCTTTCGACCTGCTGCGACGCTTCGGCCCAGGCCTCATCGCTGACCCTCGCGCCGGTCATGCGCAATAACTCGCGGCCCAGCGCCAGAGGCAATGAGCCCTCGCCGAAAGTCATGCGCTGCATCGCGGCTTTGACGAAATCCGGCACCGGCACGAAATTCTTGCGCAGGGCCTTGGGCAGGTTGCGCACCAGCGCAATGCACTTGGCCTCGATCACGCCTGGCACTAGCCATTCCAGGCGTTCCGGCGGCAGCATCGGCAACAGCGGTGCTGGCACGCGCAAGGTCACGCCGTCACGCGGATGGTTGGGCTCGAAGTGATAACTCAGCGCCAGTTCCAGGTCGCCGATGTGCAGGGTGTCGGGGTAATGCGCGGCGGTGACTTCACTGGCTTCGCGGGCCAGCACGTCCTCTTCGCGCATGATCAGCAGCTGCGGGTCTTTCTGGCTGTTGATCCGGTACCAACTGTCGAAGGTCGCGGTCTGGTGGATCTCCGCCGGCAAGCGCGCATCGTAGAAGGCGAACAGGGTTTCTTCGTCGGCCAGAATGTCTCGGCGACGCGCCTTGGCTTCCAGTTCGTCGAGCTGTTCCAGCAGTTGCTTGTTGGCCGTCAGGCACTTGGCTTTGGATTGAATCTCGCCACGCACCAAGGCTTCGCGAATAAACAATTCGCGGGACACCACCGGGTCGACCGGCCCGTAATGCACCGGCCGGCGTCCGACTACGATCAGCCCGAACAGGGTGATTTGCTCGAAGGCCACGACCTGCCCACGCCTCTTCTCCCAATGAGGTTCGAAGTGGTTTTTCTTGATCAGGTGCCCGGCCAGCGGCTCGATCCAGTCGGCGTCGATCTTGGCGACCATCCGCGCGTACAGCTTGGTGGTTTCCACCAGTTCGGCGGTCATCAGCCATTGCGGGCGTTTCTTGCCCAGGCCCGACGACGGGTGAATCCAGAAGCGTCGCTGACGGGCACCGAGGTAATCGCCATCTTCGGTTTTCTGGCCGATCTGGCTGAGCAACCCCGACAGCACGGCTTTGTGCAGCTTAGGGTAATCCGCCGGCTCTTTGTTGAGGCTCAGCTGCATGTCGCGGCAGATCAGGCTCAACTGGCGATGGGAATCGCGCCACTCGCGCAGGCGCAGGTAATTGAGGAAGTTCTTGCGGCACCAGTTACGCAGCGGACTGGCCGTCAGTGCCTGGCGCTGTTCTTCAAAACCCCGCCACAGATTGACCAGCCCGGCGAAGTCCGAGTCCACGTCTTTCCACTGGGCGTGGGCCTGATCGGCGGCTTGCTGACGCTCCGGCGGACGCTCGCGCGGGTCCTGGATCGACATGGCGCTGGCGACAATCAGCACTTCCTGCAAGCTGCCCAGTTTCGCCGCTTCCAGTAGCATGCGGCCCATACGCGGGTCCACCGGCAGCCGCGCCAGTTGGCGGCCGAGCGGGGTCAGCTGACTGTTGCGATCCACCGCCGAGAGCTCTTGCAGCAGGTTGAAACCGTCGCTGATGGCCTTGCCGTCCGGCGGTTCGATAAACGGGAAATCAGTGATCTCGCCGAGGCGCAGATGGAGCATCTGCAGAATCACCGCCGCGAGGTTGGTCCGCAGGATTTCCGGGTCGGTGAATTCCGGCCGACCGATGAAATCTTCTTCGYTGTACAAGCGCACGCAAATACCCGGCTCGACCCGCCCGCAGCGACCTTTACGCTGGTTGGCACTGGCCTGGGAAATCGCTTCGATCGGCAAACGCTGGACCTTGGCGCGGTAGCTGTAACGACTGATGCGCGCGGTGCCGCTGTCGATCACGTAACGAATGCCCGGCACCGTCAGAGAGGTTTCCGCAACGTTGGTCGCCAGAACCACTCGACGCCCCGGATGCGACTGGAAAATCCGCTGCTGCTCGGCCGGCGACAGCCGTGCGTACAACGGCAGAATCTCGGTGTGCTTGAGCTGTGCCTTGCGCAGCATGTCCGCCGCGTCGCGAATCTCGCGCTCGCCGGGCAGGAACACCAGCACGTCGCCGGGGCTCTTGCGCTCACTGCGTTCGAACGCGGCGATTTCGTCGAGGGTGGCGAGGATCGCCTGATCCACGGTCAGGTCATCCTCGACACGGTTGCCCTCCTCGTCCTGCTCCAGGGTCAGCGGGCGATACCAGGTTTCCACCGGGAAGGTGCGACCGGAGACCTCGACAATCGGCGCGTCATCGAAGTGTTTGGAGAAGCGCTCCAGGTCGATGGTGGCCGAGGTGATGATGACTTTCAGGTCTGGACGACGGGGCAGCAGGGTTTTCAGGTAACCGAGCAGGAAGTCGATGTTCAGGCTGCGTTCGTGGGCTTCGTCGACGATGATCGTGTCGTAGCGCTCGAGGTAGCGGTCGTTCTGGGTTTCCGCCAGCAGGATGCCGTCGGTCATCAGTTTGATCAGGGTGTTGGCATCGCTCTGGTCCTCGAACCGCACCTGATAGCCCACCAGCGCACCCAACGGTGTCGCCAACTCTTCAGCGACCCGGCTCGCCACGCTGCGGGCGGCGATTCGACGCGGCTGGGTGTGGCCGATCAGGCCGTGCTGGCCGCGGCCGATTTCCAGGCAGATCTTCGGCAACTGGGTGGTTTTACCCGAACCGGTTTCGCCGGCAATGATCAGCACCTGATGTTTGAGCAACGCCGCTTTGATTTCGTCGCGCTTGGCGGCGATCGGCAGGCTGTCGTCGTAGCGAATCACCGGCAGGCTGGCGCGCCGCGCCAACACCTGATCACAGGACGCCTGTGTGCGCGTCACCCACTGGGCCAGCTTGGCCTCGTCAGGTTTCTTGCGCAGCTCAAGCAACTGCCGCCGCAGCCGGTGGCGGTCGGCGAGCATGGCGTGATCGAGGTTTTTCAGCAGTTTGTCGATGGAAGGCGATTCGTCAGTCATCAGGTACGCAAAAGTCGTCTAGTGGCGCAGGAGGCGGATTGTCGCAGATTTGGGCTGCTGAGTGACGCGCTTTTGTGGCGAGGGAGCTTGCTCCCGTTCGGCTGCGAAGCAGTTGTAAACCTTTCATCGCGGCTGTCTGAATCTGCGCGATGAATGGTTTTGGGGTCGCTTCGCAACCCAGCGGGAGCAAGCTCCCTCGCCACAGTGTGTTCGCTCAGACGAGCTATTCGTTATCCAGCCCCTTGCGCCGATACGGAAACACATCAATCACCTTCCCCGCCCGAATCGCTTCCTGCAGCCCCTTCCAGTAATCGGCGTTGTACAGCTCGCCGTGCAACTGATCGAACAACTTTCGCTGCCCGGAATCGGCAAACAGAAACGGTGGAAACTCCTCGGGGAACACGTCCAGTGGCCCGATCGAGTACCACGGTTCGGAGGCCATTTCGTCTTCCGGCGTGCGCGGTTGCGGGATGTGGCGGAAGTTGGCTTCGGTCAGGAAGCAAATTTCGTCGTAGTCATAGAACACCACGCGACCATGACGGGTGACGCCAAAGTTTTTCAACAGCATGTCGCCGGGGAAAATGTTCGCCGCCGCCAGTTGCTTGATCGCCAGGCCATAATCTTCCAGCGCCTCGCGCACCTGCGCTTCGTTGGCGTGTTCCAGATAAAGGTTCAACGGCGTCATCCGGCGTTCGGTCCAGCAGTGACGAATCAGCACCGTATCGC
>NZ_JBFTMK010000077.1:0-12084 GCF_056396965.1 Pseudomonas sp. 05N434 | reverse complement strand
GTGCGCCGTGGCACCTAACCGATCGGCATCGTCAGCCTTGCGCAGCAAGCTCAATCGCTCTTCGGAATCGCTGAGAAAGGTATCGAGCAATTCTGGATACCCATCCTCCATAACTTCTTGCAACGCGCTCAGCACGTCACGATCCAGATGTGTGTTGTCCACTTGTTCACTCCTTTGATCAAGAATGCCCGGGATTATGCCTGAGCCTCCCAGAAAAACTCCACGCGAGCGCTGCGCCCATTATCGGACCAGCTCGCATGATGACTCAACTGTCGGATCAAACTGACTCCACGTCCCGACAAACGGACATCATCGACGGGACGCTCCATCACCCGCACCACATCGAAGCCCTTGCCACTGTCTTCGACTCGAACAGTCAGGCAACCACCTTCGCCTTTTGGCGTCACCTGCAAATGTACCCGCACATAGCCGTCCCGCAATTCGTCCAGGCGCGCACTGCGCTGCTGATAATAACGCGCAAAACCCGAAGCATCGCGCTTGAGACTCGAATCCAGACCTAGCACGCCATGCTCCAGGGCGTTGGAGTAAAGCTCTGCCAGCACACTGTAGAGCGCACCACTTTGAGCGCGCAGGCCGTGCACCTCAAACAGCAATTGCAACAGGTACGGCAGCGGGTTGAAGCGTTTGAGGGTGGCGGCGCGAAATTCGAAACTCACCGACCAGTCCAGCGGGCAGGACTGACCGCTGTCGGAATATACCGGTGCTGGCGGGCTCAGTTGCGCCGCATCCAACAGGCTGACCTCAACCATGCTCACGTCATCGCGAGCCTCGCCGCGAAAGTCCCGCAGGGCCTGCTCGATTTCTTCGAACAGCGCATCGGGCTGACGATTGGCTGCAAACACCTGCTCCAATCGCTCTACGCCAAATAACTGTTCATTGGCATCGCAGGTATCGATCACTCCATCAGACAACAGGAACACCCGATCCCCGACGGCCATCGGGAACACCTCGGTGCGGTCATCGAAGGTTTGCGGGCTCAGCACACCCAGCGGCAAGTGCCGTGCCGTGAGCGCTGTACGCTCGCCGCTGGTGGCGTTGTGCAAATAGCCGTCCGGCATCCCGCCGTTCCAGACCTCCACCGACCCTCGCTGAAAGCTCAGGCGCAGCAGGGTCGCGCAGCAGAACATGTCGACCGGCAGGATACGTTTGAGTTTGGCGTTCATCTCGCGCAGGGTTTCGGACAAGCCATAACCCTTGGCGGTCATGCCATAGAAAACTTCGGCCAACGGCATGGCACCGACAGCGGCCGGCAAACCATGGCCGGTGAAATCACCGAGCAACACATGCATGTCGCCGACCGGGGTAAACGCGGCCAGCAACAGATCACCGTTGAACAGCGCATAGGGCGATTGCAGATAACGGATGTTCGGCGCATTCAGGCAACCGGAGTGGGCCACCTTGTCGAACACGGCTTTGGCCACTCGCTGCTCGTTGAGCAGGTAATCATGGTGCCTGGCGATCAGGTCGCGCTGCTCCAGCACCGTGGCCTGCAAACGCCGCAGGCGGTCCATTGCCTTGATCTTGGCCGCGAGGATCACCTGGTTGTAAGGCTTTGCCAGAAAGTCGTCGCCCCCGGCCTCCAGACAACGAGCCAGGGCTTCGCTTTCGGTCAGCGACGTCAGAAAGATGATCGGCACCAAGGTTTCGCCGGCCAGCGCCTTGATCTGCTGCGCGGCCTCGAAGCCATCCATCACCGGCATCATGGCGTCCATCAGCACCAGGTGCGGCCGCTGCGAGCGAAACGCCTCGACCGCCTCGGCGCCATTACTGGCTGTCAGCACTTCATGACCCTGACGACGGACGATAGTCGACAGCAGCATACGATCGGCCGCACTGTCTTCGGCGATCAGAATCGTCAGCGGCTCGAGCGGCTGCATGACAGTCAACTGATGTCGAACAGCTTGTCGAAGTTGGAGATGGCGAGGATTTTCTTCACATCGCTACTGCTGTTGACGACACGAATATCGGAGTTGTCGCCACCGGCGTGATCGCGCAGCAAAAGCAACATGCCCAGCGCCGAGYTATCGAGATAAGTGGCTTTCTTCAGGTCCACCACAATGGACTCGGGTTTACTGTTGAGTCGCTCGTAGGACTCGCGAAACTCCTGATGCCGACCGAAATCGAATCGTCCCTCGATCGAAATCGTCAGCTTTTTCCCATCCGAGGATACTTCTGTAACGACTGACATTTCACGGCTTCCTTGTCATTGACGAACGTACGTGTAGAAGGTTTAGCACCTGATGGGGGCTGGAGCAAGGCTGAAAAAATTGTACGGTTTGTGAAATCGCCTTCGCGGGCTACCTGATTCAATACGAATCCTGACGCGGCAACCGCTGGGACAATTCATCCAGCAACTTCTGCTCGCGCTTGTCTTCCAGTTGCCGTGCCTCATCCATGTAGCGCTGAACCAGTTTGCGCAAGCCTTCGACCCGGGCAAATGCCTGTTGCCAGGCTTCTCGGGCCTTGTTCAGGTTGTTTTGATGCCAGTTCAGGCTCTGGCGCTGCTGGTCGATGGCCGTGCCCAATTGCGCGAGAAAACCCTGATAGCCCAGCAGCCACTGACCCGAAACGCCGCCACTGCCGCGCACGATCCATTGTTCCTGGTAGTCGAGACGGAAGGCTTCGAGGTCGGCGAGTTTGCTTTCCGCCAAACGAACCTGGCCCTGGAAGTGCCCCAGGCGCTGGACGGCGGTTTTCTCGGCCTTTTCAGCCATGTCCACCACAGGCGCCAGGCGTGCCGCGCGACTCGAGGCCATGACCGGTTAACCGCCTGGCGCTGGCGCGAAGACCGAAGCAAGATGGTTTTCGCTGGCGCCCATGCTGATGTTGTCGTTCAAGCCCTGGCGCAGGTACAGGGACATGGCCGGTTGCAGATTGATCGCTGTGTCGGTTTCCCGGTCACCGCCGGGCACGTAGGCGCCGACACTGATCAGGTCGCGGCTCTGCTGATAGCGCGACCAGTATTGCTTGAACATCTGCGCGTGGTTCAGGTGTTTGATACCGACCACCGACGGCATGACCCGACTGATGGACGCTTCGATGTCGATSGCCGGGTAATGCCCYTCYTCSGCCAGRCGYCGGGACAGCACGATGTGCCCGTCRAGCACGCCCCGCGCCGAGTCGGCGATCGGGTCCTGTTGGTCATCGCCTTCAGACAATACCGTGTAGAACGCGGTGATCGAGCCGCCGCCCTTTTCGGCGTTACCGGCCCGCTCCACCAGTTTCGGCAACTTGGCAAACACCGACGGCGGATAGCCCTTGGTCGCCGGCGGTTCGCCGATGGCCAGGGCGATTTCCCGCTGGGCCTGAGCGAAACGGGTCAGGGAATCCATCAGCAACAGGACATTCTTGCCCTTGTCGCGGAAATACTCGGCGATCCGCGTGCAGTACATGGCCGCGCGCAAACGCATCAGCGGCGCATCGTCCGCCGGCGAAGCCACCACCACCGAACGCTTGAGCCCTTCTTCACCGAGGATGTGCTCGATGAACTCTTTAACTTCTCGACCCCGCTCACCGATCAGCCCGACCACGATAATGTCGGCCTCGGTGAAACGGGTCATCATGCCCAACAGCACACTCTTGCCGACGCCGGTACCGGCGAACAGCCCGAGGCGCTGACCGCGACCGACCGTCAACAAACCGTTGATGCAGCGAATGCCCACGTCAAGCGGCTGGCTGATCGGGTCACGCTTGAGCGGGTTGATGGTCGGGCCGTCCATTGGCACCCAGTCTTCAGCCTTCATCCCGCCCTTGCCATCCAGCGCACGACCGGCGCCATCGAGCACCCGCCCGAGCATGCTCATGCCCATCGGCAAGCGACCGTTGTCCGCCAGGGGAACCACGCGTGCGCCTGGCGCAATGCCGGCGACGCTGCCGACCGGCATCAGAAACACTTTGCTGCCGGAGAAGCCCATGACTTCGGCTTCGACCTGCACCGGGTGATAGCTGTCATCGTTGATGACCATGCAGCGGCTGCCCATGGCGGCGCGCAAGCCTTCGGCTTCGAGGGTCAGGCCGACCATACGCAACAGGCGACCTTCGAGGATCGGCGCGCCAGCCAGCTCCGTGGCCTCGGCGTAGCTGCCGAGGCGCTTGGCGAAGCTGGTGCGATCAAGGCGCATCGGGATGGTCCAGTTCCGGTTCGACCGGGGTGACGGCAGGCTTCTTGTCGATCGGCAATTCCAGGCTGAGGTCCGGCGCGGCCGGGTGCAACGCCTGATCGTGCAATTGGTCGAACAGCTTGGCCATGACCTGGGTCACACGGGTTTCGATGGTCGCATCGATACGGCTGTGTTCGGTCTCGACCCGGCAACCGCCCGGCAACAAGGACTCGTCCTCGACGATGCGCCAGGTTTCCTCATGGCGCTCGCGCAGGGCTTTGACCTGTTCGAAATCCTGCGGGTTGACGTACAACCGCACATTGCCCACGCCCAGTGGCAAGAGCTTGAGCGCTTCACGCATGACGTGTTCGATCTGCGTCGAGTCGATGGCCAGCTCGCGCTGAATAACCTGTTTGGTGATGTGCTGTACAAGGTCGACCAGCGACTTTTCGATCTGGGTGTCCTGCTCGGCAATGGGCTCGAACAGGTTGGCCATCAACTGTTCCAGGCAAGCGATCTTGGCCGTCAGGGCCACTTCGGCTTCCTGACGGACCTTGAGCGTGGTGCTATGGAAACCTTCTTTCTCGCCAACCGCGAAGCCTTCGTTGTAGGCCTCCTGGCGAATGCTTTCGAGCTCTTCGAGGGTCAGTGGCTGGACTTCTTCCAGCGGCACTTCTTCCATTTCCGGCGGTTCGGGTTCCGGTTCCGGCTCGGGTTCTGGCACAAACGGGTCGAAGCTGGGCAGCGCCCAGACATCGAAACCTGCGACGTTCTTGCCACGGATCAGGTCGGTCTGGGACTCATCATGTTTGGACGACATAGTGACCTTAGATCATCTCTTCGCCGCCCTTCCCGCCGAGAACGATTTCTCCGGCTTCGGCCATACGGCGGGCAATGGTGAGGATTTCTTTCTGCGCCGTTTCCACGTCGCTGACACGCACCGGGCCTTTGGCCTCGAGGTCGTCGCGCAACAGTTCGGCCGCTCGTTTGGACATGTTCTTGAAGATCTTTTCCTTGACGCCTTCGTCCGAGCCTTTGAGGGCCAGCACCAGGACGTCCGAGGACACCTCGCGCAACAGCGCCTGAATACCGCGGTCGTCGACATCGGACAGGTTGTTGAACACGAACATGAGGTCTTCGATCTGACCGGACAAGTCTTCGTCGACTTCGCGGATCGAGTCCATCAACTGACCTTCGATCGAGCTGTCGAGGAAGTTCATGATGTCTGCCGCGCGCTTGATGCCACCCAGGGTGGTGCGCGAGGCATTCGAGTTGCCGGAGAACTGCTTCTCGAGAATCTGGTTGAGCTCTTTCAGGGCCGCCGGCTGCACGGTGTTCAGCGAAGACACCCGCAGGATGATGTCCAGCCGCACCTTATGGTCGAAGTTGCCCAGCACTTCACCGGCCTGGTCCGGATCAAGGTACGCCACTACGATCGCCTGGATCTGCGGGTGCTCGTAGCGGATCACGTCGGCGACGGCGCGCGGTTCCATCCACTTCAGACTGTCGAGGCCACTGGTGTTGCCGCCCAGCAGGATCCGGTCGATCAGGCCGTTGGCCTTGTCTTCGCCCAAGGCCTGGGTGAGCATTTTGCGCACGTAGTCATCGGAGCCGACGCCCAGGCTGGTCTGGTCGCCGACGATGTCGACGAACTCGCTCATGACCTGTTCGACCTGCTCGCGGTGCACGTTACCCATCTGGGCCATGGCCACGCCCACACGCTGGACCTCTTTGGGCCCCATGTGGCGCAGCACTTGTGCGGCATCCGTAGAACCCAGGGACAGCAGCAGGATCGCGGCTTTATCAACCCGGGACAGTTTGGCGACAGCGGCTCGGTTATCACTCATCTGCGTTAATCCACTCTTTCACGACCTGGGCCACGCGACCCGGATCTTCTGCCACCAGACTCTTGATTGCATTCAACTGTGCGTCATAGCCTTCGCTCGGGCTCGGCAGCAGGATGCTGGTCGGGCCACCGAGGCTGACGCGGTCGTTGGCCAGTTCGCCGTCCAGGCCGCCCATGCCACCGAGTTCCACGTCGCTGCCAAAGGCCGCGAGTTGCTTGTCTTTGCCCCCGCCGGTGATGTTCTTGAGCACCGGACGCAACACACCGAACACCAGCACCAGGATGAACAACACCCCCAGCACTTGCTTGACGATGTCCCAGAACCACGGCTGGGAGTAGAACGGAATCTCGGCGATCACTTCACCGCGCTCAGCAGAGAACGGCATGTTGATCACGCTGACGCTGTCGCCACGGCTGGCGTCGAAACCGACCGCGTCCTGCACCAGGCGAGTGAAGCGCGCCAATTCATCGGCGCTCCACGGCGCACGGGTGGTTTCGCCATTGGCTGCGTTGACCTTGACCTGATCGTCCACCACCACCGACACCGACAGGCGATTCAAACGGCCCTGCTGTTGTTTGGTGTGGCTGATGGAACGGTCGAGCTCGAAGTTCTTGGTGGATTGTTGACGCTTGTCGGCCGGGTACGGCGCCAGCATCGGCTGACCAGTGGCCGGGTCCATGATCTGCTGACCGTTGGCATCAAGCAGTGGCTGGCCTGGCTGCACCATGCCGGCCGACGCAGTGGCGCCACCAGTGGTTTGCGGCGCCGAGGCAGGCGACGGCGGCTGGTTGCTCAAGGCACCCGGCACACCTTGCGGGCCATTGCTGGCGGTACGTTGTTCGTTGACCGACTGCTCGCTGCGCAACGCCGGTTGATCCGGGTTGAACTGCTCGGAAGTCGATTCGACGGCGCTGAAATCCACATCGGCCGAGACTTCGGCTTTATAGCGGTCGTTGCCCAGCACCGGTTGCAGGATGTTATGCACGCGCTGAGTCAGCATGCTTTCCATGCGACGGCTGTAATCGAACTGCTTGCCGGCCATGGTCAGCTCGGAGTTTTCCGCCTGATCCGACAGCAGGTTGCCCTTCTGGTCGACAACGGTGATCTGCGATTTGCTCAGTTCGGGAACGCTGGTCGCCACCAGATTGATGATGGCGACGACCTGGCCCGGCTCCAGCGAGCGACCGGAATACAGTTCAACCAGAACCGAAGCGCTTGGCTTGCGCTCGTCACGCACGAACACCGAACTTTTCGGAATCGCCAGGTGCACGCGGGCACCCTTGACGTTGTTCAGGCTGGAGATGGTCCGGGCCAGTTCGCCTTCGAGGCCGCGACGATAGCGGGTCGCCTCCATGAACTGACTGGTACCCAGCCCCTGCTCCTTGTCGAGAATCTCGAAACCGATATTGCCGTCGCTGGGAGTGACACCAGCGGCCGCGAGCTTGAGCCGCGCACGGGACAGGTCATCGGCCTTGACCAGCAAGGCACCGGAATTCGGTTCGACGGTATAGGGAATGTCGGCGGCGGCCAGGGTTTCCATGACCTGTTTGGCGTCCATGCCGGCAAGGCTGCCGTATAGAGGCCGGTAGTCCGGCTGCTGGGACCACAACACCACGGCAAAACCAATCGCCACGCTCGCAGCCAGGCCGACCAACAGGCCCACCTGACGCAACATGGTCATCTCGGAGAGGTTTTCCAGGAAAGACAACCCGAACAGCGGCGGTTTGCCGTCTATTGGAGTGGCCTTGGCCGGAACATTATCGGCGATTGCTTCTGCCATGACTCAATCTCGTCCTTAAACCGGCATCTGCATGATGTCTTGGTAAGCCTGAACCAGCTTGTTACGCACTTGGGTCAGTGCCTGAAAAGACACGCTGGCCTTCTGTGAGGAAATCATCACGTCCGTCAGGTCGACGCCGCTTTTACCGATCTCGAAGGCACTGGCCAACTGATTGGACGCCTGCTGGGTGTCGTTCACTTTATTGACGGCCTGACCGAGCATGTCGGCAAAGCTGCTGCCACCCGCTTCAGGGACTGCGGCAGTCGATTTCGGCGCAGACATGGCATCCATTTGCATGGCGCGCATATCCAGCATCAACCGGTTGAATTCAATACCTTGGCTCATGGTCTGCTCTCTTTGGCTACTCGCAATTTTTTGACACTCACTCGGCGAGTAGTGAGGTGTTAGCAACAAGGGTGCCAGCTCCGTGGCCGCTCTAAACAAAAGCTCTCCTGTGCTTTTGTTTGCCGACCGTTACGTGGCGAACAAATACGCTTCCACATCCATTCCGGCATCGCGCATCTGCGCCAGCTTGTAGCGCAAGGTGCGCGGGCTGATGCCCAGTCGCTCGGCGGCTTCTTTGCGGCGGCCGCGCTCGGCGCGCAAGGTGTCGATGATCATTTGGAACTCACGGCGCCGCAGGTCATCGCCGAGGGCGCCCGCCGATTCGACTTCGACTTCCACTGCTCGTGCAGGCGCCGGCGCCAATGCTGGCAATGGCGCACACGCCACGGGCCCGGCCAGACAAAAATCCTGCGGCTGGATCAAACCGCCCTGCTGCAGAATCAAGGCCCGCTGGATCGCGTTATCCAGTTCACGCACGTTGCCCGGCCACGGATAGCCGATCAGGCAGGCCTGCGCCTCGGGCGAAAGCTTTGCCGCGGCATGCTTCATTTTATTGACGTGTTTGGCCAGCAGGCGCTCGGCCAGCGGCAGGATGTCGGCGGTGCGCTCACGCAACGGACGCCAGGCCAACGGGAACACCGACAGGCGATAGTAAAGATCTTCGCGGAAACGCCCCGCCGCCACTTCACCGGCCAGGTCACGGTTAGTGGTAGCGACCACTCGAATATCCAGCGTGATCGGCTTGCGTGCGCCGACTCGTTCGACTTCGCGCTCCTGCAATACGCGCAGTAACTTGGCCTGCAGGCCGAGGGGCATTTCAGAAATTTCATCGAGCAGGATCGTCCCGCCATCGGCCTGCTCGAACTTGCCGGCCTGCGCCGCGATGGCGCCGGTGAACGAACCTTTTTCGTGACCGAACAAAGTGGCTTCAAGCATGTTGTCCGGAATCGCTGCGCAGTTGATCGCAATGAATGGCTGACTGGCGCGATGGGAGTGCTGATGGATGTAACGCGCCAGCACTTCCTTGCCGGTCCCGGACTCACCGGAGATCAACACCGTGGAATCACTGCGCGCCACGCGCGCGGCCAATTCCAGCAATTGCGCACTGGCCGGCTCGAACGCCACAGGCCCCTCGCTCTCGGTCGCGCCGAGATTGCCCAAGGCGTGACGCGCCACCAGGTCGAGCAAGGCTTTGGGCTCGAACGGCTTGACCAGGTAATCCGCCGCACCCTGACGCATGGCGTCGACCGCACGTTCGACCGCACCGTGAGCGGTCATCAACAACACCGGCAGTTGCGGCTGACGAGCCCGCAGCAATCCAAGCAGCTGATGACCGTCCATGCCCGGCATGTTGACGTCACTGACCACCAGGCTAAATGCCTCGGCGCCAACCGCAGCCAGCGCCTCTTCCGCCGAACCGACCGCCTTGTAAGCGTGTCCGGCAAGCACCAGCGTATCGGCCAGTGCTTCCCGTAGCGCGCGATCGTCCTCGACCAGTAAAACCTTGATGGCCATGTCCTTCACTTCACTCCCTGAGCGCAGGGCTGCTCACCCGCAAAAAGCGGCAGGATCACCTGCGCGCAAGTACCGCGCCCCGGCCGCGAACGTAACTGCAATTCTCCCTGATGAGCACGGGCCACTGCCTTGACCACGGTCAGCCCCAGACCGGTGCCGGTGGTTTTGGTGGTGAAAAACGGCTCGCCCAAACGTGCCAATACCTTCGTGTCGATACCACTGCCGCTGTCGCTGACCGATACGCGCAGGTTGTTGTCGCGGGTATACAGATGAACTTTCAAACGGACGTCGCCGGCGCTGGCCTGAATGGCGTTTTCGATCAGATTGAGGATCGCCCCGACCAGCGTGTCGCGATTGCACAGCAACTCACCGGCATGACTGTCGCATTGCCAGCGCACCGGCAGATCCTGAACAAGAGTCAGCGCCGCCGCTTGCAGCGACTGCATCAGCATTTTTGGAGTGACACGATCGGTCAACGGCAGCTCACCGCGAGCGAACACCAGCATGTCGCGCACCTGGTGTTCCAGCTCATGCAGTCGCTCTTTCAGGCGGCCGGCAAAACGCTGCTGCGTGGCGACCGGTAGTTCCTGCTCAGTCAAATGACTGGCATAGAGCAACGCGGCGGACAACGGCGTACGAATCTGATGGGCCAACGAGGCGACCATGCGACCGAGCGACGACAGGCGCTCATGGCGGGCCAGTTGATCTTGCAGATGACGGGTTTCAGTCAGGTCGTTGAGCAACACCAACTGACCGGGTTCGGCATCCAGCGAGCGGGTTGCGATCGACAGGCGCCGACCGTCCTTGAGGGAGATTTCGTGACCGTCATCTTCGCGCGGCGCAAAGCATCGCGCAATGACGTGGCGCCACAACTCGCCTTCGAGGGGTAAGCCGAGCAGCTCACACGCAGCAGGATTGGCTTCACGCACGATGCCTTGGGCGTCGATGACGATGACGCCGCCGGGCAATAGATCGAGGAGGTTTTGCAGCCGGTTGGCCAGACGCTCTTTTTCCGCCAGCTCCTGCATGCGCTGGGCGCTGACCACCGCCAGCTCACCCTTGAGCTCGGTGACCCGGGCTTCGAGCATGCTGTAGGAATCGGTCAATTGGCTCGACATCTGGTTGAACAGCGCAAACGCCTGCTCAAGGCCAAGCCGGCTTGCCTGCTCTACGGACGACGGTTGCCCCGAAACATCAGGGACAGGAGACATCTGGGCGGCTTGGGGCATTGTGCTCTCTCGCGTGGTTGACCGTCAGTTAAACGGAACGTTGCGAGGGATGTAGCAATACCCGTGCCTAAAAAAAACTGCCTATAAATGAAGGGGTTGAAAAACAGGCGTCAATCATCCGCCTGTTCATCACCATCACGACGGCTCATGCCGTACTTGCGCATCTTCTCCACCAGGGTCGTGCGACGAATACGCAGCCGTTCGGCCGCCCGCGCCACAATGCCGTTGGCGTCATCCAGCGCCTGCTGAATCAACCCTTGCTCCAGACCGCCGAGGTAGTCTTTCAGGTCCAGGCCTTCCGGCGGGAGCAGCGCATTGGCGGTGAAGTCCGGGGTATGACCGTTGATGGCCACCCGCTCTTCGAGATCACTGCGCAGGCTGTCGACCAACTGCTCGTCTTCGTCATCGACGTAGCGGAATTTCTTCGGCAACTCGACCACGCCGATCACCCCGTACGGGTGCATGATCGCCATGCGCTCCACCAAGTTGGCCAGCTCGCGAACGTTGCCCGGCCAGCCGTGACGGCACAGCGACATGATCGCCGCCGAGTTGAACCGGATCGACCCGCGCTTCTCGTGCTCCATGCGCGAGATCAACTCGTTCATCAGCAACGGGATGTCTTCGACGCGCTCACGCAACGGCGCCATCTCGATCGGGAACACGTTCAGGCGATAGTAGAGGTCTTCGCGGAACGTGCCGATCTCGATCATGCTTTCGAGATTCTTGTGGGTTGCCGCGATGATCCGCACATCGACGCTTTGGGTCTTGTTGCTGCCCACGCGCTCGAACGTGCGCTCCTGCAAGACGCGCAACAGCTTGACCTGCATCGGCAACGGCATGTCGCCAATTTCGTCGAGGAACAGCGTACCGCCGTTGGCCAGCTCGAAACGCCCGGCACGGCTGGTGATCGCCCCGGTGAAGGCACCCTTCTCGTGACCGAACAATTCGCTTTCCAGCAACTCGGCCGGAATCGCCCCGCAGTTGACCGGAACGAACGGCGCTTCACGACGCTTGGAGTGGTAGTGCAGATTGCGCGCGACCACTTCCTTGCCAGTGCCGGACTCACCGAGGATCAGCACGCTGGCGTCGGTGTCGGCGACTTGCTGCATCATCTGACGGACGTGTTGAATCGCCCGGCTGGTGCCGACAAGGCTGCGGAAAAGATTCGGTTCACGGTGACGACCGCGCTCACGGGCCTGGTCATACATCTCGCGATAGACCTGGGCACGGTGCAACGAATCGAGCAG
>NZ_JBFTMK010000076.1:0-12246 GCF_056396965.1 Pseudomonas sp. 05N434 | reverse complement strand
ACCAAACAGATGGTAAACCTTTGCCGCGTTCTGTGCTTGGTGGATCTGCGACATCTCGTCGACTATCGCTTGTCGCTCCCCCGTCGCCGCTTCCAGGAGCTGTTTATACACCCCCAGCAACTCCTCCAGGTTTTCGCGCAACGCGGTCTCGTCCACCGAAGCTTCACTCAAGACGTCTTCCATGCAGGAACGGCAAGCCAGGTCCAATTCACCGATGGCTTCCCAGTTACGCTCGGCCAATGCCTCGACCAGGGCGTCCCGGGTTTGTTCGATTCGCTGCAATACAAGACTCATGGTGATCTCCTTAAAACTGGGGAGCAGGTGCGCCAATAGCATCCCAACCGTCTTTCACCGTGCGAAGCAAATCGGCAACTTCGTCGAGGATTTTCGGATCGGTCTTGAGGTTGGCTTCTGCCAGGCGTTTCATCATGTAAGCATAGAGATTGTCCAACTCACCAACGGACTCCGCCTGCTTCTCCAGGTCCAATCCCTCTCGCAAACCACCGATAATGCCGATGGCCTTGCCGATTAGAACACCCTTGCTGGCGACATCCTTGCGCTCCATGGCGCCTTTAGCCTGAGCGATGCGATCCAGACCGCCTTCCATAAGCATTTGCACCAGACGATGAGGGCTGGCCTCGGAAGTCTGGGCTTGCGCGCCAATCTTCTGGTACTGCCGAAGGGCTAACATCGGGTTCATGCTGTACCTCATCTAAACTCTGTGATTCGTATAATTAGGCTATCGACATAGCGTCAAAAATCTTTAGCCCGAAACTAAAAAAGCCCGACAAGCGGAATCCGCTGCCGGGCTTTTGGCGTTTATGCGCTATGAAGCGTTTTTCTGCGCATTCATCGCGTCGAACATCGAAGTGATATTGCTCGCCGTTGCCTTCAGCTTGCCGACAAGGGTATCCATGTCGTTGTACTTTTTGGTCAGCACCGCCGTCAGCGTCTCGACCCGACGATCCAGGGCTGCCTGCTGGTTGGCCAGATTGCTCTTGGCCTTGGACAGGTTGCTCGAACGGGTGTCGAGGATCCCCTCACTGCCAGTGATCGTGTAAGGGGTGATGGCATCGTTCATGCGCGTGAGCAGCCCCTTGGCGGCATCGCCAGTCGCCGTCGGATCGCCCAGGAACAGCTTCTGAACCTCACCACCGAGCTTCTGGGTGTCCATCGCATTGGTGAACTTGGCGCTATCGAAATCCAGCGCACCGGTTTTCTGATTGGTGGTGATACCCAATTGCGACAGAACAGTGAGCTTGTCGCCAGCACCGGTAGTCACCAACGGTGAACGAATCGATGCCATGATACCGCGCGCCAATGGGTCACCGGTCAGTGCAGCAGCAACGGTCAGCTTGCCGTCTGCATCCAGGGATGGCTTGGTCAACGTATTTACACTGGTCACAACCTGGTTATAAGCGTCGACGAAAGCTTGAATGGACTTTTTCAGACCATCACTGTTCGGACCGACCGTCACCGTCGTGGTTACATCACCACCGGCGACCAGATTGAGGGTCAAGCCAGAAACAGCCGAGTCAACCTTGTTGCTTTTGCTGGTCAGCGCGAGCCCGTCCACGGTGAAATTGGCGTCCTTCGCGAAATCGCCGATAGCACCAGCCGAAGTCGCTGTCGGTGTTGCGCCCATTTGCTGGCCGGCATTGATTTCCAGACCCGCAATACCGCTGAGGGTGATATCGGAACCGGCACCGGTCGCCGTGGAACCCATCACCAGACGCGAGCCAAACGAGTCAGTCACGATGTTGGCACTGAAGCCATTCGCGCCCTGCTGGGTGTTGATCGCATCGCGAACCGATTGCAACGTCGCGCCCGCCGGAATGGTGACAGAACTGGATACGCCGTTTTGCGTGATATTGAGCGTGCCGCTCGCAATGGCACTGCTGGCGCCGCCGGCAAAGGCTGCGGTGGCCACTTTGGACGAGGTCGCAAGGTTAGAGACCTTGACCACGTAAGAGCCGTTGACGGCGGTGTTGCTGGCCACAGCGGTCAATACTTTCGCGTCGGCGGAAGTGGCGTTGTAGCCGAGGAATTGCGGAGCCTGCGTATCTTGCAGCTTCTTGATCGCAGCCTGGAAGTTCGCCAGGACACTTTTGAGAGTACCAATACCGGAAATCTGCGCAGTGTTGGTGGTCGTCTGACGATCGATCTGATTCTGCTTGGCCGCCTTGTCGGCGTTGACCAGAGCCTTGACGATATCACCGGTATTAATACCGGAACCTAAGCCCGTGCCCGGTAGAATTGGACTTGCCATGTGGAACTCCCTTCAGTGTGTCGCCGGCCTTTTGACCACTACAACGCCCAAAAGAACATAGCAACAAAATTCGTGCCAGTTGTCAGACTTTTGCGCTGAACAACAGGCTGCTTGCATCATTCAAACTGTTCGCCAGCTTAAGGACTTCTTCGTTGGGGATTTGACGAATCACCTCACCGGAGTCACTGGCAATCACTTTGACCACAACTTTGCCTGAAGGCTCGTCAATCGAGAACTCCAGGTTACGCTTGACCGACTGAACGAACTTTTCGATTTCCTGAACGGCCATCTTCAGTTTTTCCTGCTCGGTCTGGTCTTTTTTACCTTCTTCCTTGACGGTAACCACTGGCGCAGTTTCCGCTCGAGGCTTTTCCGCAGGCTTATCGGCAACAGTCGTCGCCTGCTGTGCCGCAGGATAAGACAAGTTCAGCTTGACGCTCATATCCATGTCCATCACCTCTTAAAGTAAAAAGCGAGAGAGCGCGACAAGCGCACTCCCCCGCCAAAACTCATCGGCTATTACTGAAGCAGTTTCAGTACAGCGGATGGCAGTTGGTTGGCCTGAGCCAGAACTGCGGTGGAAGCTTGTTGCAGAGTTTGTTGCTTGGTCAGCTGTGCAGTTTCAGCAGCGAAGTCGGTATCTTGTACGCGGCTCAGTGCAGCACTGGCGTTTTCGTTGATGTTCTGCAGGTTGGAGATGGTGGTCGAGAAACGGTTTTGAGCAGCACCCAGGTCAGCGCGAGTGGCGTTGATGTTTGCCAGAGCAGCGTCGATAGCCGAGATAGAGGCATCAACGTTGGTGTGGTTAGTAGCGTTGGAAGTACCGGAAATAACAGTACCGGTCATACCCAGGGCGCTGGCGTCGAAGCTGGTCGACAGGGTCAGAGTGATCTGGTTGTCGGAAGTAGTGTTCGAACCTACCTGGAACTGCATCGCACCTGCAGTACCGTCGATCAGCGCTTTACCGTTCAGGTTGGTCGACTGAGCGATACGGGTCAGTTCAGCAACCGACTGTTGGTATTCTTTGTCCAGAGCGGTACGGTCAGCAGTGCCGTTGGAGTCGTTTCGCGATTGCACTGCGATTTCACGCATACGCTGCAGAATGTTGGTCGACTCTTGCAGAGCGCCTTCAGCGGTCTGAGCGATCGAAACACCGTCGTTGGCGTTTTTGATAGCCATGGTCTGGCCACGGATCTGCGAAGTCATACGGGTAGCGATCTGCAGGCCGGCGGCGTCGTCTTTGGCGCTGTTGATTTTCAGGCCGGAGGACAGGCGGGTCATCGAAGTCGACAGTGCGTCGGACGCACGGTTCAGGTTCTTCTGAACACTCAGGGAAGTAGTGTTAGTGTTTACTGTTAAAGCCATGACGAATTCCTCGTTGGTTGGGTACTGCGGCTTCCGGCCCTGGCAACCGCCCGGTATGGCCTAGAGAACCTTCGTAATAGTTATCGTCGCCAATGCAGGTTGCTTGAGGGGATTTTTGAAATTTTTTGCCATCACCCTGCCACCCCCTGTAAAACCGAGGCTTAGCGACGATCCAACCACCAAAAAATGACGCCAGAGAACTGCCACCCCCCCTTTCTTACAGCCCCGCTCCCGCTGATCTGTCACGGCATTACGCGGAATTGACAGCCATCAGCAAATCGACCAGTTCGTATTCAAGGTAATCCGCCAGCGCCAGCCAGTCCTGTCGTTCCTGGCTATCCAGCATGCCTGTCAGCAATGCCATCCACTGGGTTGCGATCTGGCTGCCTGCCCCGCCGACCCGCGACTGCACTTGCTCCGCCACCTCGACCATGACCAGCGCGGCCTCGACATCCCTTCCCAGGCGAAACAACGCTGAACATTGCCGGGCCTGATCGACGAGTAGCACTTCGCTCATCGACTGAACTCCGGATGAAATGTCGTGCCGGCAATCATGGCCCCGGCTCGACTGCTGTTGTAGAAGACGACGTGTGGATTCGCAGCGATATAGCGCTCCAGCTCACACAGGTAGCTGCGGAAATTGAGCTGGGTCTTGATCCGCTGCCCATGCCCGTCCAATACCCAATGGCGAGCCGCGCCCAGTTGGGGGCCAAGGTCGCCGTCATTCCAGCCGGCATGGGTCTTGTTGTTGGGGAACGCGAAGTCAGCCCCGAACAGCGTGATCTGACTGGCACCCATTTTCACCGCCAGGTCCACCGCCGGATGAATCACGCTGCCGCCTGCAAACAGCTCTGCCCGTGGGAGCTGCGCGCGCAGATCCCGAAAAACCGGGCTTGCCGAGTAGGCGACATAGCGTTTGCCTTGCCAGGCCTGCAAGACGGCAGGGGCCACCAGCGGCATGTAGACCAGCGTGATGTTTGCGCTGTCCTCGGGCGGCAGATGGCGCAGCGAGATACGCTGATCGATCGTGACGACCACATCCGGCTTGATACCATTTTCGATCAGCGGCCTATAAGCGGTATCGACACAAACGAACAGTGGTCGCGGGGTCTGGCCGCGAATTGATCGCAAGGTCACGAAGTGCTGTTCCAGGCTCGGCCCGGTGGCGATGACAAACATCGGCTGGCCAGCGTGTGCTGCGAACAATTGTGCGGCGTCACTATCGACGCGGATCTGTTCGACACTTTCCAGCAGGCGCGTCGCTATTTCCGGATTGTCCGGATCGAACTCACGGTTGTTGAACGTCAGATGGGTTTCGCTGATCAAGCGGTCGCGAATCTTCGCGTTGAAGTCATCGGCCAGCACCAGCTCCGAAGGCAGGGCAAAGAACGGCAAACAAATCTCAGCTAAATCACCGGCGTAGTGCAGCTCGACCCGCGAATCGCTGAGCCACGGCTGCTGATCGAGTAATTGCAACACCAGCGCAAACACTGCGCCGTTAAGGATATGTACGTGTAACTGAATCAGCTCCGAACGCTGCAGCAGTTCCAGTTGCAGATCACCCAGCCCCGTGCCATAAACGTGCAACACTGGACTGTCGACCGGCAGGCTTTCGGCTTGAAGCTGCGCTTCACGGGTACGGTCATGGCGACTGGTCAACTGGATGCCGTTGATGCTCAGGGTCGAGCCGAGCCCTTCCACCAGATCGGCCTGCAACGGGCCCGGATCTTCAGACAGCAGACGCTCAGCCACGGCCGGCCAGCGACGCTGAATGAGTTCGGCGTTGGGTTGAAAAAACTCGCTCATGGCGCCTCGCTGTGATTCGGGCAAAAAAATAGCGCTCAAGGTTACACCTTGAGCGCTTTTTTTGTGTCCGGCTTTTAGAAGATCAAGGGCGATAGATGATCGCCGAACCCCAGGACAAACCAACACCAAAACCGCTGAGTGCCACACGCTTCCACTTGGAATCGAGCACGTGTTTTTCCAGCAGCAATGGAATGCTCGACGACACGGTGTTACCGGTCTCGACCATGTCCTTGAGGAACTTCTCGGGCTCGCCTTCGAAGCGTCGCGCCACGGCATCGACAATCGCCGCACTGCCCTGGTGAATGCAGAAGGCATCGATATCGTCGGCCGTCAGACCCGAGTCGCCCAGCAGCTCGTGCAAATGCGCAGGGACTTTGAGCAGCGCGAAGTTGAAGACCTGACGGCCATTCATGAAGAACACCCCGTCGGTGACCTTCAGGTGCGGCGCACCGGAACCGTCGGTGCCGAACTTGGCCTTGCCCAACTGCCATGGAGCGTCTTCGCCCATCCAGGTGGCGGTGGCGGCATCGCCGAACAACATGGTGGTGTTGCGGTCTTCCGGGTCGACGATCTTCGAATACGGATCGGCGGTCACCAGCAAGCCATTCTTCAGGCCTGCGGCTTCCATAAAGCCCTTGATGGCGTAGATGCCGTAGACGTAACCGGAGCAGCCCAGGGAGATATCGAACGCGGCCACGGTCGTCGGCAGGCCCAGCTTGTCCTGAACGATGGCGGCGGTGTGCGGCAGGCCTTCTTCGTCGCCGTTCTGGGTCACGACGATCAGCACGTCGATGGCTTCACGCTTCAATTCAGGGTTGTTGGCGAACAGCGCGTTGACTGCTTCGACACACAGGTCCGAGGTTTCTTGCCCGGCGTCTTTGCGCGGCAGGAAAGCCGAACCGATCTTGCCCAGGATGAACTCTTCATCCTTCTCGAATTTTGCACCTTGTGCGTAATTGTCCACGCCGGCTACAGGAACGTAGCTCGCAATGCTCTTTATGCCAATCATTACGGCTTCCCAATAATAAACAGCCCAATACCACCGCTCGCAAGGAATCGAGGGGCGCCGACAAACAACGAATAACGTCGCCCTCAACGAGGTGACAGCGGGAAGAGTAAAAGGCCATCACTGAGCCAAAAGCAGGCCAGGCGCCCTCTTCCCTATTTATACAATACAGTGAAGATGCGCGTAATGACTCGCAGGTCACGCTATTTTGCCGAATCAGCCCCACAAGCGGTTATTCGACCAGCGACCAGTCCAGCGGCGTTCCGCGCTTGATGGCCTGGCGGGCACGGCGGCCCAGAAGGGTTTCAGCGTGTTTCGGGGCCAGCCCCAGGCCCGGACGGATGGCCCGCAGATTGGCGGCGGTAAATGGCTCTCCGGCGATCATGTCCTGGGTGACATACAGCGACCGGCGGTACACCAGGGACTTGCGCTCGGCGTCAGTCACGCCGTAATGCACCTGGCCCATGGCCTGCCAGGCGCGCTCGGTTTCGACCACCAGGCTGGCGAGTTCGGCCGGTTCCAGCGAGAAACTGGCATCCACGCCTCCGGCGGCACGGTCGAGGGTGAAGTGTTTTTCCACCACCGTCGCCCCCAGCGCTACGGCGGCGACAGACACCCCGACACCCATCGAATGGTCGGACAAACCGACTTCACAGCCAAACAACTCACGCAGATGAGGAATCGTGCGCACGTTGCTGTTGGCGGGCGTCGCCGGGTAAGTGCTGGTGCACTTGAGCAACACCAGATCCTTGCAACCGGCCTCACGGGCGGCACGCACGGTTTCATCGAGCTCGGCGATGCTGGCCATGCCGGTGGAAATGATCAGCGGCTTGCCGGTGGCCGCAACCCGACGAATCAACGGCAGATCAGTGTTCTCGAAGCTGGCGATCTTGTAGGCCGGCACATCGAGGCTCTCGAGGAAGTCCACCGCGGTGTCATCGAACGGTGTGGAGAACGCCAGCATGCCCAGCTCTTTGGCCCGGGCGAAAATCGGCGCGTGCCATTCCCACGGCGTGTGGGCCTTTTCGTACAGCGCATACAGCGAAGAACCGGCCCACAAGCTGTTGGGGTCCTTGATGAAGAACTCGCCTTCGGACAAGTCCAGGGTCATGGTCTCGGCGGTGTAGGTTTGCAGCTTCAAGGCATGGGCGCCGGCCTTGGCCGCGGCTTCGACGATTTTTATCGCCATGTCCAGCGACTGGTTATGGTTGCCGCTCATCTCGGCAATGATGAACGGCGGCGCATCGGCACCGATCGAGCGATTACCGATCTTGAAACTGGTCATTGTTCTGGATCCTTCAACACGCGCGTGAACGCGCAAGCACTCTGAGTAAAACCACCCTCGCGGAAAACCTTCAGCGATGGCTGATTGGCCGGCAGCACCTGAGCGGTGATGGCCTCAAGTTGTGGCCAATGCGCCGTGACGAACGCTTCGCCCCGCGCCAGCAGCGCCCTGCCCCAGCCCAGGCCGAATCGGCCTTCGAACAGATAGATCGAGACCTCGGCCCGAGTACCGTCAAGGTCATAGCGCAGCATACCGACCGGGCCGTCATCCGCCTCGGCAATCAACAGCAGTCGCTGAGGGTTGTTCAGGCTCGCKGCCAACCAGACCTGATGCCGCTGCCAATCGATGGCGTGGGTGTCCAGCGACCAGCGCCGTACTGCCTCGGCATTACGTCCCTCGAACAACAATTGCGCATCGTCCGGATCGGCTCGACGCACCTGCAGTACCGCTCCCGCCAGTGCTGCCGCCACCCGCTGCGCGCCACGGCCATCGACCAACTGCCGTGAGCGTTCGGCCATACTTTGACGAAAACCTTGATTGCCTACGACAAAACCGATGGCTTGGCGCAACTGCTCGACGCTGACATGCTCGCGGTTGCCCAGGAACACATGAGCGCCCGAGGTCGCCATCACCTCGCCGTTGGCCTGCTGATTATTCGAGACCGCAATGCAAATCGTCGGCAGCCCCATGGCCGCCCGCTCCCAACTGGTGCCGCCACCGGCACCGATAAACAGGTCAGCCTCGGTCATCAGCCGATAGAAATCGCTGACAAAACTGTGCAGGCGCCAGTTCGGACGATACGCCGCCAGCGCCTGCATCTGCTCCCAGGCCGGGTTGTTGGCCCCCGCCACGAAATCGACCTCCAGCTCATGAAGGTCCGCCAGCGCCAACATCGCGTGGTGGGTCTGCATGGCCGCATCGAAGCCGCCGAAGTTCACCAATACTCGCCTGGCCCGAGGCTTGATCTCGACCGCCGGGCAGCAGAACTCATCGCGCAACATCGCAAAACGTGGACCGAGCAAGGTCTGGCAGTCGGGCGTCAGCAGCGAGGCATAAGCCTCTGGGGTGCCCGACAGATTTTGATTGAGCAGCAGATCAACGCGGTACTGCCGAGTGGCCAGGTCATCCACCGCGGCGATCCGTGATGCCCAGCGACGGGCCGCAGTCTGCCAGTGATGATCGAGGCCATAGTGGTCGACGATGATCCAGTCGAAAGCCGGATGGCTTTCCAGGGCTTGCGCCAGCGCGGCGATGTCCGCCTGCCAGGGCAGCATCGATTCGATGGCCTGCTGCGGATCTTCATCGGGGTAGCGTGCCGGCAGCGCGAAGGTCTCGAAGCCCTCGCTTGCCAGGCTGTCCAGTCGATGCCCCGGCAGCAGGCGACAGGCGAAGGCAACGTGCGTGCCCTGCTTGCGCAACACCCTGGCCAGGGTCAGACAGCGGGCGATATGGCCGCTGCCAATGGTTGGCGACGCGTCAGCGCGGATCAGTATCCTCATTGCAACTCACCACCAGCCTTCAATGCGGCGTAAAGGTATTCGGCGCGTTTCCAGTCTTCAAGGGTGTCGATGTCCTGTACCAGGTAGCGCGGCAGAATCACCGGCAGGCTCGCTGGCGAGAACAGTGCATCACCACGCAACCAGGCCTCGCTGCGTCCCCAGTAGAACTGGCCGGCGTCTTGAAAGGCTTCGGGCAAGTCCTGGGAGCGGGTGTCACGAAACTCCGGATAGAGCGAGGTCAGGGCGCCCTGCGCGTCGAGGGTCAAGGCCCGCTGCACCGGAAAACCAAAACCGGTGACTGAAAACGCGAAAGACTTGTCCGGGTGCTGCACCAGCAACTCATGCCCCTGACGCAGATAACGCGCTTGCAACAACGGCGCCGTCGCATAGATGCAGCAGGCATGGTCGAACGGTGGCAATTGATTCAAGGCATGCACAATCACTGCCGCAGTCCCGGTGAAATCGTCAGCCAGTGCCGAAGGCCGCATGAACGGCACCTGAGCGCCATTGGCTCGTGCGACGTCGGCGATTTMCTCATCGTCGGTACTGACGATCACCTGGTCGAACAGGCGCGACTCCAACGCCGTGCGAATCGAACGGACGATCATCGGCACGCCGTCGAACGGCTTGAGGTTCTTGCGCGGGATTCGCTTGCTGCCACCACGGGCCGGAATGATCGCAACACAGCTCAAGAGTCACTACTCCTCAAGGATCAGCCGTCGCAATTGCTCGACCACATAGTCCTGTTGTTCATCGCTCAGCAGAGGAAACAGCGGCAGGCTGATGGCCTCGGCGTAATAACGTTCGGCCTGGGGGAAATCACCCTCGGCAAAACCCAGGTCGCGATAGTACGGCTGCAAGTGCACGGGAATATAGTGCAGATTCACCCCGACACCGGCCGCTCGCAAGCCTTCGAACACCTGTCGATGACTGAGGCTGATCCGCTCCGTCTGCAAGCGCACCACGTACAGATGCCACGCCGATTCGGCTTCAGGCTGCGTGCTGGGCAAGGTCAGCGGCAAGTACGCCAGCAACCGGTCGTAACGCGCCGCCAGTTCGCGTCGACGCTCGATAAAGCCATCGAGCTTGTTCAGCTGTGACAGACCGAGTGCCGCTTGCAGATCGGTGATCCGGTAATTGAAGCCCAGCTCCACTTGCTGGTAGTACCAGGGGCCGTGGCTGGGTTCGGTCATCTGCTCGGGGTCACGGGTCATGCCGTGGCTGCGCAGACGTTGCAAGCGTTCGGCCAGTTCCGGGCGATTGGTCAGCACCATGCCGCCTTCGGCACTGGTGATGATCTTCACCGGGTGGAAACTGAACACGGTCATTGCCGCGAATTCACCGCAACCCACCGGGCGCCCGGCATAGGACGCGCCGACCGCGTGGGAGGCATCCTCGATCACCGTGAAACCGTAACGCTCGGCCAGTTCGGCGATCATGCGCATATCGCAGCTCTGCCCGGAGAACGCTACCGCCACCAGCACTTTCGGCAGCTTGCCGTCGCGCTCGGCGATTTCCAACTTCGACGCCAAGGCGTAGGCATCGAGGTTCCAGGTCAGCGGGTCAATGTCGACAAAATCGACGTCGGCGCCGCAGTAGCGACCGCAGTTGGCCGAGGCCAGAAAGGTATTCGGCGTGGTCCATAACCGATCGCCCGGCCCCAGGCCCGCGGCGAGACAGGCAATGTGCAACGCCGCCGTGGCATTGCACACCGCCACCGCGAAATCGGCCTGGCACCGCTCGGCCATCGCCTGTTCGAAACGCTCGATGGTCGGCCCTTGGGTCAGCCAGTCAGACTGCAACACGGCGACCACCGCATCGATGTCGGCCTGATCGAGGCTTTGCCGACCGTAGGGAATCATGCCGACAGTTCCGCGTGCAGGTCGGCGATCTGGCCGACCGACAGGAAGTGCGGGTTGGTATCGGAACGGTACTCGAAATCTTCGCCCACCGGCCGGCCCTGCTCGCCCAGTTTGTCCACGGCAAAATCCACGTCGACGCTGGTGAAACGGATCGACGGCTGAATGGTGTAGTGATCGTCGAACTCCAGGGTCATGCGCGCGTCGTCCAACGGCACCATCAGCTCATGGAGTTTTTCCCCCGGACGAATGCCGACGTGTTTGTGCGGCAAATGTTCAGCCATGCCCTGCGCCAGGTCGACGATGCGAATCGACGGGATCTTCGGCACAAATACTTCACCACCGTGCATGCGGGCGAAGCTGTCGAGCACAAACTTCACGCCGTGATCGAGGGTGATCCAGAACCGCGTCATGCGCTCATCGGTGATCGGCAGCTCTTTGGCGCCCTCGGCAATCAGCTTGCTGAAGAACGGCACCACCGAACCCCGCGAGCCGGCGACGTTGCCATAGCGCACCACGGCAAACCGGGTTTGTTGCTCGCCGGCAATGTTGTTGGCAGCCACGAACAATTTATCCGACAGCAGCTTGGTCGCGCCGTACAAGTTGATCGGGCTGGCAGCCTTGTCGGTGGACAGCGCGACAACTTTTTTCACGCCGTTGTCGATGGCCGCGGCAATGATGTTTTCCGCGCCGTTGACGTTGGTGCGGATGCATTCGGTGGGGTTGTATTCCGCCGCTGGCACTTGCTTCAGCGCCGCGGCGTGCACCACATAATCGATACCGCGCATGGCCTGACGCAAACGGTCGGCGTCGCGCACATCACCGATGAAGTAACGCATGCACGGCGCGTTGAACGTCTGCTGCATCTCGTACTGCTTAAGCTCATCGCGGGAAAACACCACCACACGCTTGGGCTGGTATTGCTCCAGCAAGCGGCGGATGAAGTTGCGTCCGAACGAACCGGTGCCGCCAGAGATGAAAATCGATTTACCGTTGAACATGCCTTGAGTCCTTTTACCTGTCAGCCAGGCTTATGCGAGCAACTGCGCCCAGTTCACACTGGTCGGTTCGCCGAGAGTAAAGCCCTTGCCGGTCAAGGCCAGGTTCTGGTTGTAGGCTGGATCCTGTTCGAAACGCGATTGCCACTTGTCGCGCAG